>JAVMKJ010000186.1:0-9023 GCA_031732855.1 Candidatus Competibacter sp. | reverse complement strand
GCGGTGGCGGTTCCCGCTTCCTGATGCATTTCCGGCGATTCGCTTTCCCGAATCACGGCATCGAGCAGGTGCTGCCGTCGTTCGACCGTACTGGCGTGCCAGCCGGTTTCCAACCGATCGTCCCGCGCATCAGCCGATTGCCGTGCGGCTCGATAGCGACGCCCCGCCTCGCGGAGTTCGTCGATCGCCGCCGGAGACGAGCGTGACGCGATCCCCGGATTCGCGGTGTCGGTCATCGGCTCGTCGTAATCGTCGTCCGCCGCGGGCAACCCCAGCGCTGCCCTCGCCCGGTTTAACGCCAAATCGCCCAGCAGCAGCGTGTTTTCAAAGCTCCCCACGGATTCGAGGGGATGCCGCGCAAGCGCTTCGTCCACCTGTTCCCAGCGGCCCGCCAGCGCCAGCACCCGCAGCGCTTCGTGCCGCGCGCCGAAAGCGCCGCTTCGACCGCCGGCGGTCGCGGCCAGCAACGTCAACGCGCTTTCGATGGCGGAATCGGCGTCGGGGCGGTCGGAGGCCCGCCGCGCCCGCCACAGCAATAGCTCCGCCCGTTGCGCCATCTGTCGTTCCAGCACGGGGGAGGGATGGAGCGCCGCCAACTGCTCGACCAGCCGGGTCAGATCGACCGGATCGCGGCGCCGGAAGGCGGCCCGGCACAGCGCCCAGAGATGGGTGGCGGGAGTCAAACGGGGATGCTCGTCGTGCCAGCCGGCCCAGGCACGGGAGTGCCAGTCCCAGGCGGCGACGAACTCCCCCCGGCGGTAGGCCAACTCGCCTTCCAGAAAATCCAGCGGCGCGGCCCAGGTCCGGCGGATGTCGGCCAGATAGTCCCGCGTCTGATCCAGCAGCGCCCGGCAGAAGCGAAGCGGCTTGCGGTCCAGACTGATGTGGACGATGGCGGTGAGGGCGCCGAACACGTCGGCGGGATCGGCGGCGCCGGACCGTTCGTTGGCCGCTTGCAGCAACGCCGCCAGGGCCAGATCGTCCTCGCCGGCCTGCCGCAGGCTGTAGCCTTCCCACAGCAGCGCTCGCGTTCGTTCGCCCGCCAGTCCCAGGAATTCCGCCCGATCCACCGCCTGGCGTTCCAACCGGGCGGCCTGGGAATAGTCGCCGGTTTCGCGCGCCTGCCGGGCCTGGGCCCGCAACCGTTCGAGCGTCCGCCGGTCGGCGGTCATGGGCGGGATGCCTGGACCGCAGCTGGTGGCTGGCGGCGGCGTCAGTGCAGCAGCGAGAACATCCGCCGCCGGTAGGCGCCGACCAGCGGGTGTTCGTTGCCCAGGATGTCGAAGATCGCGATCAGGCCCTTGCGGCCGGCCTCGTCCTCGAATTTGGGATCGCGCCGCAGGATGTCCATGAACTGCTCCAGCGCCGCTTCGTAGTTGCCGGCCAGCACGTAGCGGGCCGCCAGTTGGCGGCGGGCGGCGCAGTCCGCCGGATTCTTTCTAACCCCCGCCTCGAGCGTCGCCAGGTCCGGCGCACCCTGGGCCAGGTCGGCGAACCGAAGCCGCGCCAGCAGGCCGCTGGCCGGTTGCCGGTCGCGTTCCTCGGGCGGCAGCCCTTGCAACAGGCCGCGCGCTTCCTCGCTCCGATCCAGTTGCATCAGCTTGTCCGCCAGAGCCACCTTCAGGTCGACCCTGGCGGGTTCCTGCTTCAGCGCCTCGCGCAGCAGTTCGATCGCCTGTTTCGGGCGACCGTGCTGCCAGAACATCTCCACCTGCTCCAGAATCGGGTCGCCCGCCGGCTGGGCCTGGAAGCGGTCGATGAGTTCGCGATAAGCCGATTCCGGCTGCACGCCGACCAACTGATCCACGATCTGGCCCTGCCAGACCACCATCACCGTCGGCAGGCTGCGGACCCGGAAATGCTGGGCCAGGGCCTGCTCGGCATCGGCGTTGATCTTGGCGAGAATGAAACCGCCCCGGTATTCCTGGGCCAGCTTGCTCAGAAGCGGGGTGAGGATCTGGCAGGGCTGGCACCAGTCGGCCCAGAAATCCACCAGCACGGGCACGCGCTGGGAGTTTTCCACCACCACCGAGGCAAAATTGTGTTGGTTGACTTCGACAATGTTGGGCGATTCGTTCATGGGTCAATGTCCGCAAGAGCCGCGCCGGACGGCGGCAGGATGAAACGGTAGCCCGGAAATAGGGGCGCGGGCCGGGTTTTCAACGGGCAGGACGAGACGGACGCCGGGTTCAACGTTCCAGGTATTGCAGTTTGTCGGGCTTGCCGTCCCACTCCTTCGCGTCGGGCGGGGCGTCTTTCCTGGTGGTGATCACCGGCCATTGCTTGGCCAGTTCGATATTGAGCGCGAGGAACTGCTGCTGGTCGGCCGGCAGGTCATCCTCGGAGAAGATCGCCTGCGCCGGACACTCCGGCTCGCACAGGGTGCAGTCGATGCATTCGTCGGGGTCGATGACCAGGAAGTTCGGCCCCTCGTGAAAGCAGTCGACCGGGCAGACTTCCACGCAGTCGGTGTACTTGCACTTGATGCAGTTTTCGGTGACGACGAAGGTCATGGGCGAGTCTCTCGGATGCTGGAATGACGGTTGGCTATATTAACCATGATCAGCGGGGTTGGGCACTGAAAAATGGCGGGGTGGGCCGCCGGCGGGTATTGATCGTGGGAACCATGGAGAAATCGAACATGCGCGACGGCAAGCGGCTTTTCATGCTGGTTACGGTCATCGGGATCGTCGTCCTGAGCGGTTGCGCGGGCCCGGGCCGCGAATCGGTCGCCCGGCCGGTCACCCAGCCGATCACGGTCACCATCCTCCACACCAACGATACCCACAGCCGGCTGGAGCCTTTCCCGCGCGACGGCGAACTCTCGGCCGGCGATCCGGGACCGCAACAGGGTGGTCTCGCCCGCCGCAAGACGCTGATCGACGGGATTCGCGCCAGCGAGCCGCACGTGCTGGTGCTCGACGCCGGGGACTCCTTCCAGGGGACCATCTTCTACAACGCCTGGAAGGGTTCGGCCGAAATCATGGGGTCGAACGCGCTGGGCTACGACGCCGTCACCGTGGGCAACCACGAGTTCGACCTGGGGCCGGCGGAATTGGGCCGCGCCGTGCGCGGCGAGCCGGTCACCATCGCCGGCCAGTCCCATCCCACCGAAACATTGCGATCGCCGATCGTCGCCACCAACGTCGATGTCTCCCGCGAACCGGCCCTGAACGGGCTGTTTCGCTCCAGCGTGGTTCTCGAGCGCGGCGGCGAGAAATTCGGCATTCTCGGCGTCGTCACCGAGGAGGTCGTCAACATTTCCAGTCCCGGTCCCAATATCCGCGTGCTCGACTACGTGGAAAGCGTTCGGGCGGAGGCCGGACGCCTCAAGGACCAGGGCGTCAACAAGATGATCCTGCTTTCCCATTACGGCTACCCGGTCGATTTGGAGAAGGCCCCTCAGTTGAGCGACGTGGACATCATCATTTCCGGTCACGATCATGCGCTGCTGGGCGATCCGGCGGCGGTGGAAGCCGTGGCGCCCGGCCAGGGCGCGCGGGTCAAGGGGCCGTATCCCACGGTCGCGACCGACCGGGACGGCGCGCTGGTGCTGGTGGTCAGCGGCTACGAATGGGGTCGCTGGCTGGGACAACTCAAGGTCGCCTTCGACGAGGGCGGCCTGGTTCGAATCTGGCAGGGCAAACCGATATTCGTGCGCGGCTGCGAGTTCGCGAACGGGGCGGTGGATTGCAGCCGGCAGGTGGCGCCGGAGGATCCGCTGCTCCAAGCGCAAGTCGCGATGTATCGCGAACCGGTGGACCGCTTCGCCAACGTCGTCGTCGGTCGGACCGGGATGGTCTTCGATGGCGACCGTGATTCCGGCGTCCGCACCCGGGAAATGCCGCTCGGCAATCTGGTCGCCGATACCCTCCTGGCAGCCGCGTCCGAGTCGGACCGCGCGGTGGCGGCCATCGTCAACGGCGGCGCCATCCGCGCCGGTCTCGGACAGGGTGATGTGGTGTTCGCCAAGGCCCTGGCGGTGCTGCCGTTCAATAATACGGTGGTGGTGCTGGATCTCGGCGGCGAGGAACTGGTGGCCGCCCTGGATCACGGTCTGTCGCGGCCCGGCGACGGCGCCTTTCCTCAAGTGGCTGGATTGAAGCTGAGCTATTGCGCGGCCTCGCCCTGCGCCGGCGCGCTGCGTCCCGGGGGTCGGGTCGCCGGGTTGACGGTGAACGGCGGCCCGGTGGATTTGGCCGCGACCTATCGGATCGCCGTCAACAGCTTCATGGCCGGCGGCGGCGATGGCTACGCGATGCTGAAGGCGGCCTGCGCCCGTCCCGGCGGTTACTGCCGCGATACCGGCATCCTGGATCTCGATCTGTTGGCGCGGGCGTTCGAAAGAGAATCGCCGGTGGTCCGGCGGGTCGAGGGGCGTATCGTGGCGCGGTGAAGGGGGCGCTTCAGGTGGCGTCGCCCGCCACGTCGGCGTCGCCAAAATACTCGGCGGTGTAGCGTTCCGCCGCGAGATCCGGCGACCAGAAATCCAGCGGCAAGCCGGCCTTCTGCTTGAGATGGGTCAGGAAGATGTAGGGATCGGGCAGGCTCTCCCACACCGACGGCAGGAAAGTGGCGCGGTAGTGCTGAAAATGCAGGATCAGCCCGTCCACGCCCGGTCGCAGTTGCGCCAGCAGTTCCTCGTCGGAGCCGAACCGCAGCGGTTCCGGCGGCGACAGTACCGAGACATGGATCTCCAGGCGCGGAAATTCGCCCGGGGTCAGCTCCGGAAAGCGCGGGTCCTCGAACGCGGCGGCGTAGGCGTGCGCGGCGACATCCCGAATCAGGGGTTGATGGGCCGCGAGCGCGCCGATGCAGCCGCGCAGCCGGCCGCCGATCTCCAGGGTCACGAAGGTCGCCCGCGGCGACCGCAGGGTTTCCGGGTAGTCCTCCACCTTCACCTCCAGCGCCCGGCGATGGCGCAGGCCGTGCTGGATCGAAGCGCGGGCAACGTCCAGCAGCGTCGCCCGGTCGCGGGCCGACAGCGTGTTAGCGGAGGACATGCGCGCTCCCGTTATCCGTCGCCGGGCTCCGAGGCCCGCCCCTCGAACTGGCCAATCCAACCCCGGGTTCAGTGGAATACATAGGCCCCGTACCCCACCACCTGATCGCGCGGCCCGGCGGTATCGCCGGAATTGCGCAGGTCGATGGTTTCGCAGTGCAGGCCCTTGCGTTGCGCCACCCACAGCAGGCCGTTGACCGGATTGCGCCCGCAGGCCTGTTCGTAGCCGATGTCCTCGAAACGCAATGCCTCGATGGCCCGCGAGGTTTCACCATCCATCGACCGGGCCGTCTGATAGTCGTGATAGTGGCTGAGGTCCGAACTGATGACGATGAGGGTTTCCGGGCCGCCCCACAGCGCCTCCAGCACCAGGCCGACCTGCTGCGGCCGGGCATCGCCCACCACCAGTGGCACCAGCTCGAACTCGCCCAGCACTTCCTGCAGGAACGGAAGGTGCACCTCCAGGCTGTGTTCCTGGGCGTGGGCCTGCTCCAGGAACCCGACGTCCGGCAGTTGTCGAACCTGTTCCACCGCTTCCTGGTCCACCGCGATCCGGCCGATCGGCGTGGCGAAGGCCGTCATGCCGCTGACCGCGATGCCCCGGAAGCCGACCCGGTGGCTGGGTCCCAGCAGCACCACCCGGCTGATGGTGTCGCGCGCCGCCTTCAGGCGCGCGTAGGCCGAGGCGGCGACCGGGCCGGAATAGATGTAGCCGGCGTGCGGCGCGATGATCGCCTTGGGCGGCGGTTCGGCCGAGGGTTGAACCTGATTGAGAAAATGCCGGACCTGAGCGTGTAGTTCGGCGGCGTCCGCCGGATAAAACAACCCCGCGACCGCGGGTGCGCGCACGGTTTGCATGACACCCTCCCGACAAATTTGCCAACACCGATACATTTAGAGTATAGGACACCGGTTCGCCCGAAACAGCGGTCGAATTCGATTATATCGATATATCGAGCCGGCATCGCGACCGGCCGGAAAATGACGAGAGCCTTTAACCAGGAGGCCGCCGTGAATACCGCCACCACCAAGATGATCGAGATGATTCCGGAATTCTTTCCGACCCGGTACTGGCACGTCCTCGACGATGGCCGCGTCCAGTGCGATGTCTGCCCGCGCTATTGCAAGCTGCACGAGGGCCAGCAGGGGCTGTGCTTCGTGCGCGGCCGTCACGACGGTCGCATCGTGCTGACCAGCTACGGCCGATCCAGCGGGTTCTGCATCGACCCGATCGAGAAGAAACCGCTCAACCATTTCCTGCCCGGCACCCCGGTGCTGTCGTTCGGCACCGCCGGTTGCAACCTGGCCTGCAAGTTCTGTCAGAACTGGGACATGAGCAAGTCGCGCGAAATGGACACCCTGGCCGACGAGGCCATGCCGGACAAGCTGGCGCGGGTGGCCCACGAGCTGGGCTGCCGCAGCATGGCCTATACCTACAACGACCCGGCGATCTTCATGGAATACGCCATCGATACCGCCATCGCCTGCCGGGAGTACGGCATCAAATCGGTGGCGGTCACCGCCGGCTACATGTGCGAGGAGCCGCGGCGGGAATTCTACCAGTACATGGACGCGGCCAACGTCGACCTGAAGGCTTTCACCGAGGAGTTTTACTGGAAGATTTGCGGCGGCCATCTGCAGCCGGTGCTGGATACCCTGGTGTACCTGAAGCGGGAGACGAAAGTCTGGTTCGAAATCACCACCCTGCTGATCCCCGGCGAGAACGATTCGGACGCGGAACTGGAGGCGCTGACCCAGTGGGTGATGGAAAACCTGGGGCCGGACGTGCCGATCCATTTCACCGCCTTTCATCCGGACTGGAAGATGTTGAATCACTCGCCGACCCCACCCTCGACCCTGAGTCGGGCGCGACGGATCGCCATGAAGAACGGCATTCGCTACGCCTATACCGGCAACGTTCACGACGAAAAGGGCGACAGCACCTACTGTCACCAGTGCGGCCAGAAGCTGATCGGACGCGACTGGTACACGCTCGGCATCTGGAACCTGACCGCCGATGGCCGTTGCAACGCCTGCGGCACGCCCTGCGCTGGCGTATTCGAGGCGCGGCCGGGGACCTGGGGCGCACGCCGGCGCCCGGTGCGGCTTCGACAGTATGCCGACTGACCGGCCGCCTCCGGACCCACGGCCGCTGCATTAGCCGCCGATGCTGAGCTATCGCCATGTCTTTCACGCCGGCAATTTCGCCGATGTGTTCAAGCATGTCCTGCTGATGCAACTCCTTCACGGCCTGCGGCGCAAGGATAAACCGTTCCGCGTGCTCGATACCCACGCCGGCGCCGGCCATTACGACCTGGAGTCGGCGCCAGCCCGCAAGAACCGGGAATACGCCGATGGGATCGGGCGATTGTGGAATCAAACCGGGTTCGGTCCCGAGTTGGGCGAGTATCTGGATCGGGTGCGGGCGCTGAATCCGGGCGGCGGGCTGCGCTGGTATCCCGGCTCGCCGCGCATCGCACGCGCCCTGTTGCGGCCGGGCGACCGGCTTGTGCTGACCGAACTTCATCCCGGCGACCATCCCCGGCTCGAGGCCGAATTCGCCGGCGACCGGCAGGTGGCGGTCCACCACGCCGACGGCTATGCGGCGCTCCAGTCCTTTCTGCCGCCTCCCGAGCGGCGCGGGCTGGCGTTCGTGGACCCGGCCTATGAGCTGAAGGACGAATTCGACCGGCTGATCGAGGCGGTCCGCGCGATCCACCGGCGCTGGGCCGGCGGCATCATCGCCATCTGGTACCCGATTCTCGACCGCGCCCCCAGCCTGCGGTTTCAGCGAGCCTTGCGGGGTTTGGAGATTCCCGCGATCCTGTGCGCGGAACTGGGGCTGTATCCTTACGACGGTCCTCCAGGCTTGCACGGTTGCGGCATGATCGTCGTCAATCCCCCGTGGCGCCTGGACGAAACGCTCGATCGCTTGCTGCCGGAACTGCTGCGGCGGTTGCGCGTCGGCGAGCACGGCCAGACCCGGCTGGAGTGGCTGGCGCCGGCGCCCTGAATCCCGGCCCTGTTCCCTATCTCCTTAAAACTTAATATTTAAAACTTAAAACTTTATGACCCACACCACCCTGATCGACACCGTCACCCTTCGCGCCCATCTCGACGACCCGAATTGGATCATCGTGGACTGTCGCTTCAGCCTGATGGATACCGAAGCCGGCCGGCGGGCCTGGCGGGAAAACCACCTCCCAGGCGCCCGCTACGCTCATCTGGACGAGGATTTGTCCGGCCCCATCACCGCGGCGACCGGTCGCCATCCGCTGCCCGATCCGGCGCGACTGGCGCAAAAGTTGGGTGAATGGGGCATCAACCCCGGCACGCAAGTCGTCGCCTACGACGACATGGGGGGAATGGTGGCCGCCGCGCGGTTGTGGTGGCTGCTGCGCTGGCTGGGGCATGAGGCGGTGGCGGTGCTGGATGGCGGCTTCCCGGCTTGGCGAAGCGCCGGTCTGCCGCTGAGCGCCGAGCTCCCGGTCGTCCGTCCCACAACCTTCGACGCCCGCCCCGATCACCGGTTGTGGCTGACGGCGGAACAGGTGATGAACCTGTCGCCGGAGGAGGTGGTGCTCGACGCGCGGGCGGCGGCGCGCTATCGGGGCGAGATCGAGCCCATCGATCCGGTGGCCGGCCACATACCGGGTGCGGTCAACCTGCCCACCGAGGGCAACCTGACGTCCGACGGCCATTTTCTGCCGGTCGCCGATTTGCGGGCGCGCTTCACGGCCGTACTGGGGGAACGGTTACCGGCGGGGGTGGCGCACAGTTGCGGGTCCGGGGTGACCGCCTGCCACAGCCTGCTGGCCATGGAGGTCGCCGGCCTGAGCGGTTCACGCCTGTACGCCGGCTCCTGGAGCGAGTGGATCCGCGATCCGGTCCGGCCGGTCGTCGCGGGCGCCGATTGAGTGGCGTTCTTGTACAGCCTCTGGTGAGCTAAGTCGTTGAAAAAACGCCTTCACCCCCAACCCCTCTCCCGGAGCGAGAGGGGAGTTTTTGTACAGGTTCTAAG
>JAVMKJ010000185.1:0-63605 GCA_031732855.1 Candidatus Competibacter sp. | reverse complement strand
CCGAAATCCGAGCGGTTGAACCCGTGGAAGGCGAGCGGATGTCGTCGCCTCCGCCGGCATCGGAGGAATCGGCCAAAACGGTTTCTTCCCAACCCGAGGTTGCCAATTCCAAACCCGAATCCAGGCCAGAGTTGGAGCCAGAGCCGGTTACACCGGCCGCTGGAGCAGCGCCAACCCGCTGAGAGCTTGGGAAGCAAAGGCAAATTGCTTTGCTTGGAGTCAGGTTTTTTTACACACAACAAAAAACCCGCCAGAAGAACTTGGCGGGTTTGGGTGATCTGCCCGGAATTCTACATCTTCTTTGTACGTCTCCGCGCAAGCCCCAAGCCAGTCAGGCCGATGCCGGTTAACAAAACGGTTGCAGGTTCCGGTATATCGGTTCGGATCACCAGATTGTCGATGCCGATCATCCGCGGCCAGTCGATGAATTCCAGTTTTTTCACCCCATTGTTGAATGTATAGAGGCCCGAGACGCCAAGATATTGAGGTGCTGTTTCGTTACTGGACAGTCCACTATGGGGAGAATGGGTCACAGCCCCGCTGGGTACGGTGCTCAATGTCCGGAAAAGTAGGTTATTATCAGCTTTAAAGGTGAAGTCGGGCCAGTTTGATGATTGATTGTCCAAGCAATTTGATGAGCCAGCGTAGGGACATGTTCCGTCAGGGAAAATCTCATAGTCGAATGATGCCGCATAGATTGGGAAAGAAAATGTAATCGTGATGCGGTCGCTGCCACTGTTAACCAGAAAAGTGTCGGCGTTTGCCAAGACAAAATTTCCGCTACTGTTATAAACGCCCGTATGCCGACCGGTATCCCCGTCGGACGTGCCCAAGGTTTCCGGGGTGGCTTTGTTCGCGATCGTTGGCCCTACCACATAGCCGTCGCCCGTGTAATCCTTTTCAGCCTTCGCGCCGGTGACCGTGACTGAACCTAAGCTACCGACCATGGTTTGCAGGTAAGTCTGTACGGATAAATTGCTCGCTCTGTCTGCCAGAGAATTAAAATCGAATTTGATTTCAACCGCGTGAGCGGCCGTTCCCCACCCGATGCACGCGAGCAGGGCGCTCCAGATCATTTTCTTGTTGGTATGGTTGAACATGACGAATATCTTCCAAAGTAAAGGTACTTGAAAACACGTAAAGCAATAATTGGGCCTTTTTATAAGTAACTAAATTTTAATAAATTTCTTCGGCGGATTTGCTTGGGGTGTAAAAAAACCTGACGATCAATAAGCAGGGAGTTAAGTGCTCGGAATGTGGCGGGGCGAGGGCGTTGTGCCGGCAAGCCCATTTGAGCGAAATTATTTGGGGTGTAAAAAATCTTGACGATCAAAAAGCAGGGAGTTAAGCGCTGGGAATGTGGCGGGGCGAGGGGGTTGCGCCGGCAAGCGAATACCTGCGGGCTTGCCGGCGCAGCGGTACGAACGGATATCGACCTCAGCGCCAGTAGAAATTCAGCCGCAACTGGCCGGACCCGCCGATGTTGGCCGTTTGCCGCTGGGTTTGATCCATCGCGCTGACCTCGACGGTATAGCTGCCGGGCGGCAATGCGGCCAGGAACCACGGACCGTTGGAGGTGGCGTTCAGAACCACCGTGCCGCGCGAATCCACCACGTTTACCCGGACGTCGGCCAGATAGTCGCCGCTGCCCTGCATGGCGAACAACAGGCGCAGGTTGAACTGACCGGACAGGGCGTCGAGTTCGGCGCGTTCGCCTTCGCCTACGCCGCCCGACACGTAGCGAATGCCTTGATAGTCCTGGACCCGAAGAAACCCGCCTGGCGGCGACCAGCCCGGACCGGCGTCGTCGTCGGCGTATTGCGGGTATTGCGGAGGGTGTTGCGGCGGATATTGCGGCGGATATTGCGGCGGATATTGTGGCGGGTATTGTGGGTATTGGGCCTCCGGCATGGGTTCCGGGCCGGCGGTGGGAGGGACCGGGCGCGGCGGCGGGTCCGGCAGCGCGGGCGCGGCATCCTCCGATTCGAGCGGACGGCTGTACAATTGAATTTGGCCGCCAGGCGACGGTGCCTCATAACGTGGCGCATCGTAGGCCTGAGGCGATGCTGGGTACCGCGGTGGCGGAGAGCCATACGCCGGGGGAGTCCCATACCCCTGCTGTGCGCCGGCCGGGGATAGCAGGCTACCGCCCAGTACCAGAGCAAACGCCATCGAACCGATCGGGTGTGGTCGTGCCATTGCTTGAGCCTCCTTATTCGATCAATCGCGCTGGAAACAGGGTTTCCAGCGACATACCGTTGTTCCATTTAGGCTCTTTCGACGGTGATTGATTCCCCGGAACGCTTACCCGCCCTGGATCGCTTGCGCGTACTGTTCCCGCATCGCCTTCTTGTTGAGCTTGCCCACGCTGGTCTTGGGGATGGAATCGACGAACAGAACCCGGTCGGGAATGCCCCACTTGGAGATGATGCCCTGGTCGGCGAAGTCCTTGAGCCAGGCCCGGATCGCCGCTTCGTCCGCCGGCTGGTTCGGTTTGGCGACGACCAGCGCCAGCGGGCGTTCGCCCCATTTCGGATCGGGAATGCCGACCACGGCGGCTTCCGCCACCGCCGGATGCTTGAGAATCAAATCTTCCAGCTCCAGCGACGAGATCCACTCGCCGCCGGTCTTGATCACGTCCTTCAGCCGGTCGGTGATCTTGAGGTAGCCTTCGGCGTCGATCACGCCGATGTCGCCGGTGTGCAGGTAGCCGCCGCGCCACAGCGCCTCGGAATTCCTGGAGTCCTTGAGATAACCCTGGGTCAGCCACGGCGCGCGGACCACCACCTCGCCCGGCGTTTTACCGTCGTGCGGCAGGTCGTTCATCTCCTCGTCCACCACGCGCAGTTCGACCAGCGGCAGCGGCAGGCCGGTCTTGCAGCGGATGTCCAGTTGCCGCTCCTCGTCCCAGTCCAGCATGTGCGGCTTGAGATGCGCGAGGGTCAGGAGCGGGCAGGTTTCCGACATGCCGTAGCCGGTGAAGATGTCCACGCCCCGGTCGCGCGCCTGCTGGGCCAGCGCCCGCGGCAGCGCCGCGCCGCCGATGATCACCTTCCAGCGGGACAGATCGGTTTTATCGACCCTGGGACAGGCCAGCAGCATTTGCAGGATGGTCGGCACGCAGTGGGAGAAGGTGACCTTTTCCCGTTCGATCAGCTTGAGGAACTGTTCCGGCACGTAGCGGCCCGGATAAATCTGCTTGACCCCCAGCGTGGTCGCGACGTAGGGCACGCCCCAGGCGTGAACGTGGAACATGGGGGTGATCGGCAGGTACACGTCGTCGCGGTTGAAGCGGCCCTGTCCGGTTCCCCCCACCGCGGCGAGCGTGCCGAAGGTATGCAGCACCAGTTGCCGGTGGCTGAAATACACGCCCTTGGGCAGACCGGTGGTGCCGGTGGTATAGAAGGTGGTGGCGCGGGTGTCCTCGGAGAAGTCGGGGAAACGGTGGTCGGGGTCGCCGGCGGCCAGCAGGGTTTCGTACTCGGTGTCGATGTCCAGAGTGGTGGCCGGCGGCTGGCCGGTGTCGTCCAGCAGCACCAGTTTCTTGACCGGCTCGATGCGGTCGCGGATGGTTTCCAGGATCGGCAGGAATTCGGTGTTGACGAGGATGACGTCGTCCTCGGCGTGGTTGATGGTGTAGAGAATCTGCTCCGGGGACAGGCGGATGTTGATGGTATGCAACACCGCGCCCATCATCGGCACGGCGAAGAAGCATTCCAGATAGCGGTGGCTGTCCCAGTCCATCACCGCCACGGTGTCGCCGGGTTTGACTCCCAACCCCGCCAGGCCGCTGGCCAGCCGGGCGACCCGTTCGCCCAGCTCCCGGTAGGTCTGGCGCTTGAAATCGCCGTAGACGATTTCCTGATCGGGGAATTGCCGGACGGGGTTGCGGAGCAGGTTTTTGATCAGTAAAGGGTAGTAGTGAGCAGAAGGGGTGCGGTCGATGAGTTTTTCGGACATCGTTATTTTCCTCGTTGGGTCGCGATGGCGGTCATGGCGGTTCTCCGAAATTTTGGCTTGACACCCCGCAAACTATAGCGTTCCGCCGTTCAACCCGTGTGTCGGGCGATGTAATCCTTGATCCGGTCCACGTCCGCGTCGACGACTTCGAACCGTTGCGGCAGCGACTCGATGTTTTCATAGCCGGCCGGCCGATCCGGCTTGCGGCCCAGCGCCTCGACGATGGACTCCTCGAACTTGGCCGGCAGGGCGGTTTCCAGGCAGAGCAACGGCACGCCTTCCTCGCGATATTCCAGCCCGACCTTGATCCCGTCGGCGGTATGGGGGTCGATCGTGATGCCGCTTTCCTGATGGACCCAGCGGATGACGGCCATGCGGTTTTGATGGTTGCTGGAGCCGGATACGAAGCCGGATCGGGCGACCGCGCGGAAAGCGTCGGTGCCGGACAAATCGAAGAAGCCGTGCGTGTCCACCTGCCGCCACAACTCGCGGACCACCGCCGGATCGCGCCCGACCGCGTCGAAGATGAAGCGCTCGAAATTGGATGCCTTGGAGATGTCCATCGAGGGACTGCTGGTGTGCGCCACCTGGTCGGTCTTGCGTACCTGGTAGACGCCGGTGCGGAAGAACTCGTCCAGCACGTCGTTTTCGTTGGTGGCCAGGATGAGCCGGCGCACCGGCAGGCCCATCCGTTTGGCGATGTAACCGGCGCAGATGTTGCCGAAATTGCCGGACGGCACCGCGAACGAGACTTCCTGATCGTCCCGCGTGGTGACCGCCAGCCAGCCCTTGAAGTAGTAGACGATCTGCGCCGCCACCCGCGCCCAGTTGATCGAGTTGACCGTGCCGATCCTGTGGCGGGCCTTGAAATCGGCGTCGTTGCTGACCGCCTTGACGATGTCCTGGCAGTCGTCGAACACGCCGCGCACGGCGAGGTTGAAGATGTTGGGGTCTGGCAGGGAGAACATTTGCGCGGTCTGGAACCGGCTCATCTTCTGGTATGGCGAGAGCATGAACACCCGGATGCCGCGCTTGCCGCGCATGGCGTATTCGGCGCTGGAGCCGGTATCGCCGGAGGTGGCGCCGAGGATATTGAGGTGGCCGTCGGTCTTGAGCAGGGCGTACTCGAACAGGTTGCCGAGCAGTTGCAGGGCGATGTCCTTGAACGCCAGGGTCGGGCCGTTCGACAGCCCCAGCAGCCAGACGGAGTCCAGCAGGGGCGTGACGGGGGTGATGGCTTCGGTGTGGAAGCTCTCGACGGTGTAGGTTTTGTCGATCAGTGCGTGAAGAGCTTCCGCCGGCAGGTCGTCGGCGAATTTGCGCAGGATCACGAACGCCAGTTCCCGGTAGGGCAGGCCGCGCCAGCCGGCCAGTTCGCCGGGGGTCACTGTCGGGTAGACCTCCGGAAGGGTCAGGCCGCCGTCGGGCGCCAGGCCACCCAACAGAATGTCCGAAAACGTGGCGGGGGCCATGCCGCCCCGGGTGCTGACGTAGCGCATGTGGAAAGTCCTCGGAAGCGCGAAGGGTCGGGGATGGTTGCGGGAATGGCTGTTATTGTACCTTGCCGCCTTGTCAGAGGCGCCGGTCTCGCCGAGGACGCTCTTGTTGATAATCGCTTGCTTTCCGCGTCATCCCGCCACGGGAGAGGAAGTCAGGGAGGGGAGGGTGGCGCGTCGTCGGCTTGCACGGGAATCAATCTTTGGGCGATTTCCCTGGCCCAGGGATTGATCTCGCCGTAGACCTTGATCAGCCGGCCCTTTGAAGCGCGAAACAGCAGCTTGGCGCGGCCGTTGTCTACGGAGTTGTCGTACACGTAGGTCCGGTCGGCCAGCCAGGCCACGACGGAACAGTAGGCCAGCGATTTGGTGTAGCGGCCGATGATCTTGGGGATGGGGACGTCGTGCCCGCCTTCCATCACCCGCATGGCGACCCGTTTGGCGTTGATGGAGGGGTCGTCGGTGCCGACGAAGAACAGCCGGACGAAAAAACCGGCGTCCCCCGCCCGGCGGATGAAATCCAGCTTGTCCGGGGCCGACAGGACGGTCTCGAAGGCCAGGCTGCGGCTTTCCGTCAGGCAATCCTCGCGAATTTCGGCGGCCCGTTTCGCCGCCCGAACGACCGCGTCCGGGGCGTTCCAGTCGCCGAATTCATCGCGGGCGATGAAATCCGGGTTGACGTAGACGCACCCGTCCATCCATTCGTGCATCAGCAATTGTTGGGTGATCGAGGTCTTGCCGGAGCCGTTGGGGCCGGCGACCACGATCAGCCGGGGTTTTTCCCCGTCGGTCATGCCCGGGTACGGAGGAGATCGACCGCCGTCATCTCGGCGCGCAGGCGGATCATGAGTTGTTCGCGCGCCGTTTCGGCGTGCTTGCGGGCTTCGGTGGCGACCGCTTCCATCAGGGCGTCGAGCTGTTCGTCGGAGGGCTCGCGAGCGATGTCGTTCAAGTTGAATCGAGCGTGCTGAATCATCGGTCAAACCCTCCGGGGTCGCGATAAGGTCGAAATAAAGAAATAGCGGCTAACGAGCTATTTTACATGGCATTGGGTTCGATACCCAGCGCCCGCAATTGTTCGGCCAGCCGATCGGCGCGCCGCCGTTCGGCTTCGGCCCGCTGATATTCCTCTTCCGCCCGCTGCCGTTCGGTTTCGGCGCGCTGGCGCTCGGTCTCGGCGCGTTGCTCCAGCTCGACAAAGGTTTCGAACCGCCGCCCGTCCGGCCGGTATAAAACGAGGTCGAGACCTTCCAGCGCGAAGCGGATCCCCAGGCGTGGGCTGATCCAGCCGTCCATGTCGGGTATGTCCTCCAGACGACCATCCCGGCGGATCCAGCCGTCGAGCGTGCCGCGATCCGGATCGTAGAGATAGTATTCCTCCACGCCATACTGTTCGTAGAAACGGAATTTGCGGGTCATCTCGGCCGCGGTGTTGCCGGGCGAGAGTACCTCGAACACGACTTGCGGAGGCAGATTGCCTTCCCGCCATTGCAGGTAGGACCCGCGGTGGCCCGGTGGCCGGCCGAACACCACCATGGTGTCGGGCGCGATCCGAATCTTGTTGTTGCCCTCGACCGGATACCAGAGCAGATCACCCGCGACAAAGACGTTGGGGTTGTCGGCGAACAGCGCGGCGACGCCGCCCTGGATGGTCACGATGTAGGTGAATTGCCGGGTGTTGTCGGCCATGGGCTTACCATCGCTGTCGGGATAGACGACCTCGGGGGGTGGATTGCGGGGAGACATCGCGCCGGCGCGGGCTGGCGGAGCGGGCGGTGGGGTGATGGCGGTGGCGGGCATGTCGGTTCCCCCGGTTTTCGGTCTTGACTGGATGCTGAGAATAACACTTCCCGGCGGTTGGCCGGGCGTGCGGGAGAGGGTGGGAGAAGGTTTCGGCGCGTTGCGCGCCATCGATCCAGGGCTGCCGCCGTTTTGACGGGCGACGCTTGCGAACGCCGGCGGATCGCCGGGTTGCTTCGGTCAGCCGGGGCTTTGCGCCATCGGTAATGTCTGTGACCGAAGGGGTAGATCGATCGCCATGATGTCGGCGCGCAAGCGGACCATGAGTTGTTCGCGCGCGGTTTGGGCGTGCCTGCGCGCTTCCGCCGCGACCGCCTCCATCAGGGCGTCGAGTTGCTCGTCGGAGGGTTCGTGGATGATGTCGTTCAGATCGAAGGGTTGTAGTTTCATTGCCTGCTCCAGAATTGATCGACATTGAGGGGAAGCCCGCCCGTTCTCGCGGGTGACTGTCATGCTTATTTTAGCTCAAGCCGTTGCGGGAGGGTTGGAGGTTCGGGTCGATTATTTTCAATCGTTTCTGGGGGATTCATAACCTTCGATCTGGCGCGGTCGCGAGATCGGACCGATTTTTCTCCGTTTTGATAACTTCGTGCGGTGCTTGGCCGACAGATGGGTTGCGGACTGCCGCCCAAATCGACCTTACATTTTGCCTCTTGGTCGGGCGGCAAGCGAGATTGGACGGGGTCAGTATTTCGGAGCCAAGCCGGCTTGTTTGCAGAGTTCGTTCGCGGTGATGCGATCAAACTGCCGGTGGCGCTTGACGGGAATCGCCTTCTGACCATCGGCGTAAATGGAATGATTGGCCCCTTCGCGGAGCAGGCGAAATCCGTTGGCTTCCAGGTATTTCACCAGATCACGCCGACTCACCGACAAGGTCGATCTCCACGGGAAGTTGCTCGATCAGCGCATTGTGAGAAGGTATTTCCTTGCCGAGATCGTGGTACGCCAAGACCATCTCGCGGAGCGCATCGCGCAGCATCGCCCTACATTCATCGAGATCGGCGCCCTCGGTGACTACTTCCGGCCACTCGACGATCTGACCCATATAGCCATCGGCTAGTCGGGTGTATTTGGCGGTGTAGCTGCATAACATATTGTTTACCTCGCGCAATAGCGAAATCGATATAACATGGCTGCTCGGCGGCTGCAACGTGTAAGTGGTAGGTCGGCAGGGCGGTATGCGAGTTGGCGCAACGCGACCCGCCTGTTCCAGGACGTTCCCTGAAACGGGTTACGGGATGCCGCCATAATCCGCCATTAGTATTGATCATGAATTTTTTGATGCGCTTGAAATATTCGGTTTACTCTCTGATCGAGATATAGCCCTCCTATATCGGTTGTGGAATTTCCCCTCCTTGGCTAAGGAGGGGTGGCGCGGAGCGCCGGGGTGGTTCGAAACGGTGATTCCACAAGTCAGATAGGAGCGCTATATGGCTTCATCCATCTGACCTTTGAGGAATACTTGGCGGCGGTGGCGATTGCGCTGGAAGCTCAGGGCGACGCGAAAGGGTTGGTCGAGGCGCTCGATGCTCGCGTGGGCCAGCCGGCTTGGCATGAAGTCGGTTTGCTGACCGTGGGCTATGTCGGGTTGATCCAGCAACTGGATCGTGTTGCGGGCGAGGTAGTGGAAGCCCTGGTGATCCGCGTCCTGGAGTGGGTTTGCAGGAAGACGGTTTGCCCGATCTGCGCTGGGCGCGGATTCCCGGCACGGCCACGGTGCGCGAAAGCGGCCGGTTTCCAGGTTTCGAGGGGTTGAAACTCGGTAAAGGGGCGAAACGCGATCCGGAGGCTGGGCGTGATGAAACCTGGCCCCGGAAAGCCGCGCCTTTGGAAATCGCTGGCTTTGAGTTGGCGGTATATCCCGTGACGGCGGCGCAATTTCGACCATTTGTGGAAGCTGGCGTTTATCGGGAAAAAAGCTTTTGGAGCCAGAACGGATGGCAGTGGCGCAATGGGCAGAACCAGGAAGAGCCTGCATTGTGGGGTTATTCCGATTGGATGTTGGCCAATCATCCGGTGGTAGGCGTGACCTGGTATGAAGCGTATTGCAATTGGTTGAACGCCCAGTTGCCACCCGAACAGGCGGTGCGGCTGCCGACCGAAGCGGAGTGGGAATGGGCGGCGCGCGGACCGGAGGGTAGGCGCTACCCTTGGTTAGGTGAATGGGAAACGTGGCGCTGTAATCTCACCGTTCGCTTAAAATTTAGGGTGGAAAATGAAAATTATTTCCCACTTTTGGGGTAAAAACAGGGCCTATTTTGGGATGGCGACTCAAGCTTCCAAAAAGTTTCCATCCGCAAGGCATGTTGATATGCCTCAAAATAAGACAATTTGATCATTTTTAAGTCATTTCCTCAGCCATTAAGGTGCAAATCTTAAAAGCTGGGAAAAATTTAAGCGAACGGTGAGGTAATGGCTCGGAATCGGGCATTGGCCGCACCAGTGCGGTCGGCTGTTTTCCGGGCGGTGCGGCGGACTGGTGGCGGGCAGTGTGGCCCAATAGCGAGTTGGTCCAGGATTTGGCCGGCAATGTTTGGGAATGGACCACTTCCACGTACATGGAGAATTACGGTGGCGCTCATCTGTCGGTGTTGAATGCCGGCGTTTCCGATGGCGGTCCCCGGGTGGTGCGGGGCGGCTCGTGGAACAACGAACCGTAGGGGTTGCGGTCGGCCGCGCGGTTCAGGAACGCCCCGCGCAACTGGTACAACGACACGGGTTTCCGTCTGGCCAGGACCTTAATCCTTTGACCTTTTTGCTTTTTCCCTTTTCGGGGGTCCAGGGGGCGGAGCCCCCTGGTCGTTTTTGGGGTAGGGCATGGATGAGAAACCCGATCATGGAACACCGCGCGCGGTGCAGGCCTGCCACGAGTTGCTGGCCTGGCTCATCCCGCTGCTCGATCAGTTTCCGCGTTCGCGGCGGTTCACCCTGGGGGAACGGCTGGAAACCGGCTTGCTCGCCGTGTTGGAGGCGCTGGTGGAAGCTGCCTACAGCCGCGACAAACGCGCCGCGCTGGCCCGCGCTAATCTGCGGTTGGCGGTGAACCGCCATCTGTGGCGGCTGGCGCTGGAGTTGAAGGTCATCAACCTGAAACGCTACGAGCATGGGGCGAAGTTGATGGACGATTTGGGCCGGCAGATCGGCGGTTGGCTGCGGTCGCGGGACGATGCGCTATGAAACGGCTCGATGGCCTGTGGCCGCAAGTGGTAGCGTTCGACAATCTCTGGCTGGCTTGGCGCAAGGCCCGGCGGGGCAAATCCCGCACCGCCGGCGCGGTGACCTTCGAGTTGGAGTTGGAATCCAACCTGCTGGCGCTGCAATGCGAACTGGAAACCGGCGACTACCAGCCCGGCATGTACCGGTTGTTCACTCTCTACGAGCGCAAGCCGCGTCTGATTGCCGCCGCGCCGTTCCGGGACCGGGTAGTGCATCACGCGGTGATGAACGTGATCGAACCGCCCCTGGACCGGCGCTTTATCCACGACTCCTACGCCTGCCGGCGCGACAAGGGCGTCCACGCGGCGGTGGATCGCTACCAGCTTTGGGCGAGGCGTTACCCCTATGCCCTCAAGCTGGACGTGCGACAGTATTTCCCCTCGATCGACCACGCCATCCTGAAAGCCACCCTCCGCCGTCACCTGCGGGACGAGCGGGTGCTGGCGTTGTTGGAGCGGATCATCGACAACGGCCCGGACTTGGCGCCGACCGAGCCGGCGTACTTTCCCGGCGACGATCTGCTTACCCCGCTGGAGCGCCGTTGCGGCATCCCCATTGGCAACCTCACCAGCCAGTTCTTCGCCAACCTGTACTTGAACGATCTGGATCACGGTATCAAGGAGGTTCTGCGCGCCCCGGCCTATCTGCGCTACGTGGACGACATGGTGCTGCTGGCCGACGACAAGGTGCAATTGTGGGCGTGGCGGGACTGGATCGCGGAGCGGTTGGCGGGAATACGGCTGCGCTTGCATCCCGCCAAGGCCAAGGTCAGTCAGGTCCGGGAAGGGTTGGATGTGTTGGGCTATCGACTGTTCCCCAAGCGGAGGCGCCTGCGCAACGAAAACGGTCTGCGCTTCCGGCGCCGGTTGCGCGCTTTCGCGCAAGGCTACGCCGAGGGCCGGCTGGACTGGGCCGATTTCGACTCCAGCGTGCAGGCGTGGATCGGTCATGCCCGCCATGCGGAAACGCTGGGACTGCGCGAAAGGATCTTTTCGGAAGTACACTTTCGGCGGGAACGGACCGAAGGGCGGTCCCCGGGTGGTGCGGGGCGGCTCGTGGAACAACGAACCGAAGAGGTTGCGGTCGGCCGCGCGCAACAGGAACGACCCGCGCAACAGGAACAACAACACCGGGTTCCGTCTGGCCAGTCCGCCCACCGAGTCCCGGAGCCGCTGCGTTCACGGATGTAGCGGGCGTGGCGCGTGGGTGTCCATGAGTCCGTTTCCAGGACTCGCAGGGACGGGAGCGCCGAATAGTCGGGTCAGGGACCGACAGGGCGCGGGGCCGATGGATTGGCCGGAGGTCCCGCGTCCGATTTCGGCGGAAGGCCCGATGGCGCGCTATGATGTAGCCAACAACAAATACGGAATCAAGTTTGCGAGTCCAATGACATGAACCGGGATCAGGTTTTTATCAGCTACAGCCATGCGGACGGCGACTGGCTGAAACGACTGCAAACCATGCTTGCTCCTTTACAGCGCCAGGGAGCACTGGATGTATGGGCGGATACGCGTATCCAGCCGGGGCAACTGTGGAAGGAGGAGATTGAAAAAGCGCTGGCTAGGGCCAAGGTTGCCGTGCTGCTGGTCAGCCCGGACTTTCTGGCCTCGGAATTTATCGCTCGGCACGAGTTTCCGACGCTGCTGGAGGCGGCCAGTAAAGAGGGTCTGATCATTCTCTGGGTGCCGGTGCGGCATAGCCTGTATGAGGAAACGGACATTGCGCGTTACCAGGCAGCCTGTGATCCCAGAACACCGCTATCCACACTGACGGCAGCCGAACAGGACGCCGCGCTGGTGCAGATCGCCAAAAAACTCAGGGCGGTCAAGCCGCCTGTTTCGCCCCCGCTAATAGTGACGCCTAAAGCCGAGCCAGCGATACCAATACCTGAGCCAGTGTCGCAACCCCCTCCAATGCAACCTGCGTCAGTGCCCACGACTCCGATTCGGGGTAGTGCATTTCGACTGCTGATCATCTTGATGTTGGGTATTCTGGGTGGCACTGGTCTGTATTACCTTGGGTCTGAGTTCTATCAGACGTATCAGGCGGCGGCGAGAAGGAAGGCGGAGGAGGAAGCGGCGGCGAGAAGGAAGGCGGAGGAGGAAGCGGCGGCGAAGGAAGAGGTTTGGTTGAAGCTGAATGAGGCTATGTCAGAGATGTTACAGGCCCAGCAGCGAGTAGTCTCGATGCCGATGGATTTCCAGGATACTCTCAAGGATGGCAGTCCAGGACCGAATATGGTGGTGATTCCAGCAGGAACATTTTTGATGGGGCCACCGGAAAATGAGAAAAGCCGTAAGGATGACGAGCGTCAGCGCAGCGTAGAGATCAAACCGAATTTTGCTATTGGCAAGACGGAAGTCACGGTAGGGCAGTTCCGGCGTTTTGTGGAAGCTACGAGCTATCGAACGGAAGCGGAGACAGCGGGGGGTTGTTATTCCTGGGATGGTAAAGCATGGCAACAAACTGCTGATAAAAACTGGCGAAATCCGGGATTTAAACAGGATGATCAGCATCCGGTGGTCTGCGTGAGTTGGAACGACGCACTGAAATATACCGAGTGGCTATCGAAGCAGACCGGTCAAAAGTACCGCCTTCCAACCGAGGCAGAGTGGGAGTATGCGGCGCGGGCGGGGACGCAGACGGCATATTATTGGGGTGATAACCCTAATGAGGGTTGTCATTTTGGCAATGGAGCTGATCGAACTGTCAAGGAGCAATTCCCTGGGTGGACCATTTTGGAGTGCAAGGATGGCTATGTATATACGGCACCGGTGGGTCGTTTCCAGACTAATGACTTCGGTCTTTACGACATGTTGGGTAATGTGTGGGAATGGACCTGCTCCGAATACGATAAAAATTATGGTGGCGCCGAATTGCGTTGTGTCAGCGACCCCAATTCCGGCGGTCCCCGGGTGGTGCGGGGCGGCTCGTGGTACTTCGGACCGGAGTGGTTGCGGTCGGCCGCGCGCGGCTGGTTCAACTCGCGCGACTGGAACTTCAACGTGGGTTTCCGTCTGGCCAGGACTTTAACCCTTTGACCTTGATGCTTTTTCCCTTTACGGGGGTCCAGGGGGCGAAGCCCCCTGGTCGCCGCAAATTTCAGCCGTTCGCTGTCAGGTCCGGCCGAATATTCCGGTTGACCACCGCCAATAACGCCGCAGTACCCAATTGGTCGTTGGAATCCAGCGCCGCGACTTTTTCGAGCAAAGGAACGCCTTTTTCCGCCTCGCCCTGCCGGGCATACAAATACGCTTCGCCCTTCAGGCAGAGCAAATAAAATCGAACCAAGACCATATCGTGCTCGTGGCCGCCAAAAAGCTGCGCCTCGTCGAGTTCGCGCCAATCGTCGGGCAACCCCAATTTTTGCCGAACCACATCGCGCGCTTTTTGGATGATGTCCAGCGCCTCGGCGAAACGGTGTTGATAAAAGTGATAGCGAAACAAAGAAACCAAAACCATTAAATGATTTGGGGCCAGTTGATAAGCGCGCCGTAAATCGGCCTCGGCTTTTCCATCGCCGTAATCCTCGGCGGCTTGTTGGAGCAACCGCACGACCTCTTCGGAAGGCGGATCGTCGAAATACAGCGGCTCGGCATCGAAAGATAATAGGTCCACAACGGATTTCCTCAGCGAATCAACGGCATCAGGATAGCACAGTCGAAGGCGAGGAGATCGACACGATCGAGGCGCGGGAACGGAGCAACACAAAAAAGCCCCCGTCCCCGCCCGCTGCGACAAGGAACCGCGCAAGATCGCGGCCGAAAACCGTTCCTACGATTTACCGGCCTTCGCCATCTCCGCCAGCACCAACTGCGTCCACGCCCCGGAACCCGGCAAATTCTGGCCGCCGTCGGCGACGATCAGCGTCCCGGTGATGTAGGACGCCAGCGGCGAGGCCAGGAACACGCTCAACTGACCGATGTCGTCCGGCGTGCCGAAACGGCCCAGCGGAATCATCCGCTTCAGCTTGTCGGCGCTGCCCGCCGGCACCAGCCGCCGCACGCCCTCGGTGCCCTCGATCGGGCCGGGCGCGATGCTGTTGCAGCGGATGCCGAACCGGCCCCATTCCAGCGCCAGATTCCGCATCATGTTGTCGATGCCGGCCTTGGCCGCGCCGACGTGCGCCTGGAACGCATACGGCACGAACGCCTGGCCGGCCGAGATGAAAATGATGTTGCCGCGCGTTTCCTTGAGCTGCTCGAACGCCGCCCGGCAGGTGTGAAAACTGCCCAGCAGATCAATGTCGACGACCGACTTGAAGCCGTTGGGGCTGATCTGTTCGGCGGCGAGGGGGAAGTTGCCCGCCGCCCCGCAAATCAGGGTGTGGATCGGTCCCAGTTCCTCGCGACAACGCTGCATCGCGCCTTCCAGCGCCGGGTAATCGCGCACGTCGGCGGAATGCGCCGACACCCAGGCGCCGAGCGCCCGCAGTTCCGCCGCCGCCGTGTCGAGCTTCTCCTGGGCGCGGCCGACGATGCCCAGATTCGCCCCGACCGCGGCGAAGTTGCGGGCGATGCCGAGGTTGATGCCGCTGCTGCCGCCGGTGATGAAGACGGTCTTGCCCTGGAACAGGTCTTTGGCGAAATAGGAGGTGATATTCATGGCGCTTCCTTCGGGGTGAGTGTGATAAACCAGTCGAGACATAACCGTTCACCCCCTCCCCCCAATCCCCTCCCGCGAGGGGAGGGGGAGTCTGACAACCGACTGTTTCGCAAGGCTCCCTCCCCCTTGTGGGGGAGGGCTGGGGTGGGGGGTGTAAATGGCTACGCCAAGACTAGGCAAAACCGGGCCAGCGAACCTAGCACGGTTTGGCTGACTTGACCGTGCCGGCGCCCTTGCCGAGAATCTCCGGCCGTCGTCCATCTTCTGGAGTCCGTCATGGCCCTCATTCCCAACCCCTCTCCCGCAAGGGGAGAGGGGAGCGACCGGTCACGCTACGATCTGTTGATCGTCGGCGCCGGCATCAGCGGCCTGAGCATGGCCCATTACGCCGCCGGCGCCGGGCTGAACGCGCTGGTGCTGGAGCAGGATGGCCGGGCGGGCGGCTGCCTGCATTCCCATCGCTTCACCGGCGAACTGGACGGATTCTGGTTGGAACTGGGCGCGCACAGCAGTTTCAATTCCTACGGCAATTTCCTGGCGATTCTGGAACGGATCGGCTTGCTGGACCGCCTGCAACGCCGGGCCAAGGTCGGCTTCCGCCTGTTCGCGGACGGCGCGGTTCGCACCATCCCCTCGCAACTGCACGTGCTGGAACTGTTGCCGGCGCCGTTCCGGCTGTTGGGATCGAGCAAGGCCGGCCGCAGCGTCGCCGACTACTTCGGCCGCATCGTCGGTCCGCGCAATTACGCCGAGGTGTTCGAGCCGGCCTTCGACGCGGTGATCTGCCAGCCAGCAGGCGATTTCCCGGCCGACTGCCTGTTCCGATCCCGCCCGCGCCGCAAGGACGTGCCGCGCGGATTCACCCTGTCCGGCGGCTTGCAGACCATCGCCGATATCCTGGCCGATCGGCCCGATATCCGGATCGAATCGAACCAGCCGGCGCGGGAAATCCGGCGCGATGGCGAAGGGTTCCTCGTGCGAACCGACGGCGGCGCCTTCACCGCTCGCTCGCTTTGCCTGGCCACGCCGGTCGCGGTGGCCGCGCGGTTGCTCCAGACGGAATTCCCCGAATTGGCCGACCGGTTGGCCCGCATTCGGATGGCCGAGGTGGAGACGGTCGGGGTCGCGGTGCCGATGGCCCGGTCGAGCCTGCCGCCACTGGCGGGTTTGATCGGACGGAACGAGGCATTCTATTCCGCGGTGTCGCGCGATACGGTGCCGGATCCGGCGCATCGGGGATTCACCTTCCACTTCCGGCCCGGGGCGCTGGACGAGGAGGGCAAACTGAACCGTATCGCCCGAGTGTTGAACGTGCCGCGCGCCGCGCTGGATTCCGGGAATGTGGTCGGCAAAATCAATCAGCTACCGGCCCTTCGGGTTGGCCACGGGGAACTGATCCGCGCCGTCGACGACGCCCTGGCGGGAAATCGCCTGGCGCTGGCCGGCAACTATTTTACCGGGGTTGCCATCGAGGATTGCGTGACCCGCTCGCGGCGGGAATTCGAACGGTTGCGGCGGGAAGGCTTGTGAAAGCCGTGGGAACGGCGCCGGCCGTCGGGTTTTCCGACGACCGGCGCCACCGTTCCGCGGAGGATCAGAACGAAGGGGACAGCGTGGTTGTTTCGCCGGCCGGCGCGGACATGTTGTCGCCCGAAGACCAGCTCTCGTCGTTGATCAGGAACTTGAAGGACACGTCGCCGCCGATCGCTTCATTGGTGGTCCACACCCACACATCGTTTTCGACGTTCTTCATCAGCACGCCGGATTCCCAGTTGAGACCGGCGCTATCGCCGCGAATGTAGAGATTGTTGCCAAACCCGACGTCGAATTTGGCGACGATGACGGTTGTTGTGGTCGCGGCCTTGGCGGGTTTCGCGGCCTTGGCCGGAGCCGGAGCGGGCTTCGCGGCGGGCTTCGCGGGCGCGGGTGCTGGAGCGGGTTTCGCGGCGGTCTTGGCTGGAGCCGGAGCGGGTTTTTCGGCGGCCTTGGCGGGCGCTGGAGCCGGGGCCGGAGCGGGTTTTTCGGCGGCCTTGGCGGGCGCTGGAGTCGGCGCTGGAGCGGGCGCCGGAGCCGGAGCGGCCTTGGCGGGCGCGGGGGCCGGTTCGGCCGCGGGCTTGGCGCCGCTCGGCGCGACGGCCGGCTTGGCGGTCTCCACCGGCTTGGATGGTTCGGCGGGTGGCGACATCACCAGTTGCGCGGGGTTTGCTTTCTCGACCTTGTTGGTGGTCTTCTGAGGCTCTTTCTTGACCGTGGTTCCGGTCGGCTCTTTTTTCTTCGGCATGAATCAGTCCTCTGAATTGCTTGATGAATTCCAAGGCGCGGTCATACATCTTGCCGGCGCCGCTACTTTTTGAGTCTAACCCAAGCTTGAAGCGGTCTCCAAGCCACGAACGACACAAATCGCTTCGTTATCCTTTTATCGCCCAAGTGTAGTACCTGATTGCGCCATGTTCATTCACGATTATTCATTCGATCCCAGCCATGGCCACGATCTCGATGCCTTGCTGGCGGTTGCCCCGCCGGAGGAGCCGGCGGATTTCGCCAACTTCTGGCGCGATCTTTACGCTCGGGCCCGGGCGACGCCGGTCTTGCCGGTATTGCGGGAAATTCCGAGTCCACGCCCCCGGACACGGGTGTTCGAGGTCGAATTCGGCTCCCTGGAAGGTTTTCGGGTGAGGGGCTGGCTGACCCGGCCCCGCGATGAACCCATCGAGCGGGGCGTGGTGGTGGGCCACGGCTACGGCGGGCGGGAAGGACCGGACTTTCATTTGCCCTTCTCGCGGGCCGCAATGATCTTCCCCTGCGCGCGCGGCATCTCCCGCAGCGCTCGCCAGGACCTTTCCAGCAATCCCCCGCGCCATGTGTTGCACGGGATTCGCCGGCGCGAGGACTATATCCTCGGCGGCTGCGCGGCGGATACCGTGTGGTGCGCGGCCTCGGCCTTGCTGGAGCTTTTCCCGATGGCGGCGCGGCGGCTGGATTATCTGGGCATCAGCTTCGGTGGCGGAGTGGGGGCGCTGGCCCTGCCGTGGGACGAGCGCTTTCACCGCGGCCACCTGAACGTGCCCAGCTTCGGCCATCATCCCATGCGGCTGAACTGTCCCTGCGTCGGTAGCGGCGAGGCGGTGCGGGCCTACCAGCGGCGGACCGGCCGGGCGCTGGAGACGCTGCGCTATTTCGACGCGGCCGTGGCGGCGCGGTACCTGCGCATTCCCATGCACGTCGCCGCCGCCCGCTTCGACCCGGCCGTGCCGCCGCCGGGCCAGTTCGCCATTTACAACGCGCTGGCCGGTCACAAGGAACTGTTCGTATTGCGGGCCGGCCATTTCGATCATGCCGGCTCGGCCGCCGAGGACGCGCGGTTGCTGGACGCGCTGGCCTATTTCTTCAGACCATCCGCCGACCCCTGACTCCCGATCCCTCTCCCAGGGGGAGAGAGGGTTGTACGGTCTCTCAATATCCCAGCCACCGGGCGCCCTGATGGAAGACGAAGCTCAGCAGCCAGGCCAGCCCCAGCGACCAGCCGATGCTGACGCCGGTAAACGCAAGGCTTTTCGATTCGCTCCGCAACGTCGCCACCGTGGACAGGCAGGGTGTGTAGATCAGGATGAACAGCATGAAGCTGAACGCCTGTACCCCATCCATGCGCTGGGCCATCAATTGCGCCAGCGCGTCGCCTTCCAGCCCGTAAACCACCGCCATCGCTCCGAGCACGATCTCCTTGGCGACGAAGCCGAACAACAGAACCACCGCCATTTGCTGGTCGATGCCGATCGGCCGCAACAAGGGTTCCAGCCAGCCGCCGAGCATGCCGGCCAAGGTTTGCGGTCCGCCGGCGGGAACGCCCGGCGGTAGATGGGTCAGCAGCCAGATCATGACCACGCCGGCGATGATGAAACGACTGGCGCGGCTGAGAAAATGGCGAACCTCGTGCCAGCCACGCAGGGCCACCTGACCGAGCGTCGGCAACCGGTAGGGCGGCAGTTCGATCAACAGCGGTTCGACGCTGCCCAGCCGGCGCTTGAACAGCAGGGCGGTGGCGAAGGCGGTCAGGAAGCTGAGGACGTAGAGCGCGAACAGCACCAGCGGCGCCTGGGTCGGCGTGAACAGCGCGGTGGTCAGGAACACGAACACTTGCAGGCGGGCCGAGCACAGCGAAAAGGGGACGATCAGCATGGTCAGCAGCCGCAGGCCGCGCGAGCGCATCACCCGCGTGCCCAGCAGCGCCGGTACGTTGCAGCCGAAGCCCATCAACAGCATCACGAAACCGCGTCCGTCCAGTCCGAGTCGGGCCATCAACGCGTCCATCAGGAACGCGATGCGGGCCAGATAGCCGCTGTCCTCGACCAGCGCCATGCCCAGGAAAAACAGCACGATCACCGGCACGAACGAGGCCACGGTGCCGAGCCCGTCGTAAACGCCTTCCACCAGAAGGCCGTACAGCCAGTCGGGCAGGATGGGCTGAAAGGGCACCAGCACCTGGTTGCGGAAGCCTTCCAGCAGCCAGGCCGTGCCGTCCTGCAGCGGTCCTCCGATCGCGTAGACCGCCTGGAACAGCAGATACAGGGCGAGGAAGAACAGCGGAATGCCGAACGCCGGGTGCAGCGCGATCCGGTCGATCCGCTCGGTCGAGTCGTGCTCCAGCACTCGCGGTATCCTGACCGCCCGGGCCACCAGTTTTTCCGCCTCGGCGACCAGCGCCTCGTCGGCGGCGAATTCGGTCCGCAGGTCGGGGGTATCGGCCGGCGGACATTGACTCAGAATCCGGCGCAGTCGCTCGCGGGTTTCCGGAAAGCCCTGGCCGTACTTGGCGCTGACGAAACACACCGGACAGTCCAGCCCCGCCGCCAGCGCCGCCGCGTCGAAGCGGATGCCCAGCCGTTCGGCTTCGTCGGCCATGTTCAGGACCGCCAGCGCCGGCAGTCCCAGTCTCCGCAGTTGCAGGGCCAGCGGCAGTTGCTGGTCGATTTGGGTGGCGTTGAGAATGATGCAGAGCAGGTCGACGGGATTGTTTTGCAGGAACCGCCGCGCCACCTGCTCGTCCTCGGCGAAGCCGTGCAGATCGTAGAGACCCGGCAGGTCCACCACCTCGACCATGTCGGTCCCGAGCAGGATTTTGGCGCCCAGCAGATCCACGGTGATGCCGGGCCAGTTGCCGATGCGGGCGCCGGCGCCGGTGAGCCGGTTAAAAAAGGTGGATTTGCCGGTGTTGGGCATCCCCAGGAGGGCAATGCGCTTCATCCGTCGGCCCAGACGCGGATCAGCGCGGCATCGTTCCGGCGCAACATCACGTTCACGCTGCCGACCCGGACCTGGAGCGGCCCGCCGAACAAGGCCTGGCGGATCAGTCGCACCTCCTTGCCGATGCGAAAACCCAGAGACCGCAGCCGCTGGCGGAGCGGCTCCTCGGCTTCCACTTCCTCGATGGTTCCGTGCTGGCCGACCGCCAGCTCGGAAAGGCGCACCATGCTCATGCGATTACACCTTAAATGCGAATAATTCCCATTTTCCCGCAAATGGTTTAAAACCGCAATGGTGTTGTGCGAATGAGCGATGATCGGTGTTGCAAGACCCGGTTGCTCCAGGTCTTGCACGCCACGCAATGATCTTGGGGGAGAGGGGATTCGCCGCGCGGGATAGGTGGTTCCGGTGCTTCAAGGCCGGACCGATGCGGGTCGCCGGTCGGTGATCAGCGCGCAACCGCGCCCGTAGCATTGCTGTAAATCCCGCCAGACTTCAAAGGGATATTGGCGGGAGTCGTTATCCGGCTCCAGGGATTCGGCGCTGATTCCCATGGGGTCCAGCACCACCAGGGTATTGCCCGGGGTTGGCAGGTGGCGGGCCTCCAGCAGGGCGACCGCCTGATGGGCGTAGGAGCCGTTGGCCCGTTCGCCGACGCCGATGCGGTACAGCCGAAAACTTCTCATGCGGGCCATCCGCGGCAGGTAGCGCAACAGATGGCCGGTCGCGTCTTCGTCGCGCTCGACGGTGGTGATATCGTTCAATCCAAAACGAAGATAGGCCGAATCGATCCGGCGGAGTTCCCGCGCTTTTTCGAGATCGATCTCGTCCAGACGCTGGGCGATTTCTTGTAAAACGCTGGGCATGTTGGTTACCTCGCTCGACCGTGGTCTTGACTCCATTCCTTATCATCGGAGGAAAACTCGCTCCTTACTGGAGCGGTTTCAAACCGGGCGGTCGAGGGTACATGACCGCTGGTGCTAAAACGGTATTATTGTAGCACTTATAGATCAGTTGTGTGGGTGATCAGGAAAATTATTTCGTATTGTGGAATCGAAAAAAAGCCCGGCTTGGCCGGGCTGAGGGTGCGCCAACAAAGCGCTCAAGCGACTGGAGTTTCAACCGTGCCGACGGCATCCTCCATCAGCTTTTGCAGTTCCCCGTTCTGATAAAGCTCCAGGGTGATGTCGCAGCCGCCGATCAATTCGCCGTTGATGTAGATCTGCGGGAAGGTCGGCCAATTGGCGTAGCGTGGCAGGTTATCGAAGATTTCCGGATCTTCCAGCACATTCACGTAGGCGAACGGCAGTCCGGTGGCGGCCAGCGCCTGGGAGGCGCGATGCGAGAAACCGCAGCGCGGCGCTTCCGGGGTGCCCTTCATGTAGATCACGACGGGATTCGATTCGACTTGCTGTTTGATGCGTTCCAAAACGTCGTCCATCGAAAATCACCTCAACTTGGGATGGTTGGCAAGGGAAGGGGTCGATGCCGTCCGACCGGACGGCGCGCGCCGAAATTTAGACCGGCGGCGAGGGAGAGGTTGCAATCCTGGCGATCGTATCAGGGAACCGTCGAGTTGCCGCCGTTCGGGTGGCGGGGTCCACGTTGAGTTGCAACCACAGTTCCAGTAGCGCCGCGTGCCACAGCTTGCTGCCCAGCAGGCGGGTCAGGTGCGCCTCGGGCTCGGCCAGCAGCCGGTCCAGGTATGCCCGCTGGAACAGACCGCGTTCCCGGCAGGCGCGCGAGTCGAGAACGGCGCGCATGAACTCCAGGAACGGCCCCCGCACGAACTTGAGCGCCGGCACCGGGAAATAGCCCTTGGGCCGGTCGATCACGGCGTCGGGCAGCAGGCCGCGCGCGATCCGCTTCAGTACGTGCTTGCCGCCGCTCCCGATCTTCAGGGCCGGCGGCAGTTGCATCGCCAGCTCCACCAGTTCGTGATCCAGGAACGGCACCCGCGCCTCGAGCCCCCAGGCCATGGTCATGTTGTCCACCCGCTTGACCGGGTCGTCCACGATCAGGGTGGTGACGTCCAGCCGCAGCACCTGGTCCAGATAGTCCTCGGCACCGGGTTCCGCCAGGCGCTCGGCGACGAGTCGGGCGGTGTGGTCGGGACCGTGCCAGGCCGGCGCGACCGTTTCCAGCCATTCCGCGTGATCCCGGTCGAAGTAGTGCCGCCGGAACCGCTCCAGATCGCTCCCGGTCTCGGCGGCCATGCGCGGGTACCAGAAATAGCCGCCGAACACCTCGTCGGCGCCCTGGCCGCTTTGCACCACCTTGACGGACTTCGACACCCGTTCGGCCAGCAGAAAGAAGGCCACGGCGTCCTGCCCGACCATCGGTTCGGCCATGCAGGTGACCGCCTCCGGCAGGCGCTCGATCACCTGGTCGTTGGGGATCAGGTATTGGTGATGGCGGGTCTGGTAGCGGGCCGCGACCTGGTCGGAGTATTCGAACTCGCTGCCCTTTTCCTCCGGCTGGTCCTCGAAGCCGACCGAAAAGGTCAGCAGATCGCGGACCCCGGTTTCGGCCAGCAGCGCCACCAGCAGGCTGGAATCGAGCCCGCCGGACAGCAGCACGCCCACCGGCACGTCGGCGACGTCCAGCCGCCGTCGGACCGCCAGCCGCAGGGCGGCGTGTACCGCCTCGGTCCATTCCGCCTCGGTTCGCGGCACGGCGGGGCGCTCGGCCTGGAGATGCCAGTAGACCCGGGTCCGCTCATTGCCGGCGGCGTCGATGGTCAGGGTGGTCGCCGGGGCCAGTTTGCGGATGCCGCGCAGGATGGTGCGCGGCGCCGGCACGACGGCGTGCAGGGTGAGCTGGTGGTGCAGCGCCACCGGATCGATGGCGGTGTCCGCGTCCGGCGCCGCCAGCAGCGCCTGGCTGTTGGAGGCGAAGCGGAAGGCGCGCGGCGTGCGGGCGTGGTACAGCGGCTTGATGCCCAGCCGGTCGCGGGCCAGGAACAGCGTGCGTTCGCGCAGGTTCCAGATGGCGAAGGCGAACATGCCGATCAGATGCTCGACGCAACGCTCGCCCCATTCGGCGTAGGCCTTGAGGATGACCTCGGTGTCGCCTTCGGAGAAGAAGCGGTAGCCCTTGGCCAGCAGATCCCGCCGCAGTTCCCGGTAGTTGTAGATGGCGCCGTTGAAGACGAGCGCCAGCCCCAGATCGGGATCCACCATCGGCTGGTTGGAGCGGTCGCTGAGGTCGATGACCGACAGGCGGCGGTGGCCCAACAGCAGGGGTCCGTCGGACCAGGTGCCTTCGTGGTCGGGACCGCGCCGGGCCAGATGTTCGAGCATCCGCCCCATCAGGGCCAAATCGGGTTCGCCGCCGTCGAGGCGCAGTTCGCCGCTAATGCCGCACATGGCGTCTTACCATCGGGAAAGGAAGGGGGGCTAGAATTTCAGATTGGCGGCATTCACCGGCGGGCGGACGCCGGGCGCGCTCCGCGCCAGGGAAATCGCCCGGTTGTAGGCCTGCGGGCTGGGGACGCTGCCGCTGAGGGTCACCACACCGTTGTTGGCCGTAACGTTGATGCTGGCGCTGGCGAGTTGATCGTCCTGCTTGAAGGCGGCCTTGATGGACGAGACGATTTCGGAATCGCCGACCTTGGGACCGCCGCGGCCGCCATCGCTGAGGCTGGCGGTGCTGGAGACGCCATCGCTGTCGCTGGACCCGCCCCCCAGGCCAGCGCAGCCCGCGGTGGTCAGGACGGCCAACAGGGCGAGAGTGAGGGTAAGCTTGTTCATGCATCGGTCTCCATGGGCTGGAATACGGGAGGCGCCGGACGGTTTCGCGCCGGTCCGGCACGCGGATCGGCGGCAAGAATAGCATACCCATACCCATTGCAACCCGCGTTGCATCGGCCGGAACCGGCGTCTAGACTAGCCCGGCCTTGGCGCGCGGGCCGGTCGCGGTGAAACTTGATCCGGCCGCCGGACTCCAAGCAGGCGCCATGCTCGTGCAATTCAACCCCTTCAATCGGTAAATGGAGAGACACCCATGGTTCATCAACTGCCCGAACTACCTTATGCCAAAAACGCGCTGGAGCCGCACATCTCGGCCGAGACCATCGAGTATCACTACGGCAAGCATCACCAGACCTACGTCACCAACCTGAACAACCTGATCAAGGGCACGGAATTCGAGAATCTGTCGCTCGAGGAGATCGTGCTGAAGTCTTCCGGTGGAATCTTCAACAACGCCGCGCAGGTATGGAACCACACCTTCTACTGGAACTGCCTGAAACCCAATGGCGGCGGCGAGCCGACCGGCGCGCTGGCCGAGGCGATCAACCAGAAGTTCGGTTCGTTCGCGGCCTTCAAGGAGGAGTTCACCAAGTGCGCGGTCGGGACCTTCGGGTCCGGCTGGGGCTGGCTGGTCAAGAATCCGGACGGCTCGGTTGAACTGCTGAGCACTTCCAACGCGGGCACGCCGGCGACCGCCGGCAAGAAGGCGCTGTTGACCTGCGATGTGTGGGAGCACGCCTACTACATCGATTACCGCAACCTGCGGCCCAAGTATGTGGAGGCGTTCTGGAACCTGGTCAACTGGGATTTCGTCACCCGGCAGTACGCCTGAACCGGCGATGCCGGCGCCGGTCGTTCGGCCGGCCGGTTTCCGGGATCGATCGATTGCGGGCCAGCCTTCACTGGAGGACTGGCCTTTTTCATGCCTTGGCCATCTTCACCATGGAACTGATTGATCGAATGGGGGATCGTGCGGATAAGGGTGACCGGCAATAAATGTTGGCCTTTCTGCAATTCATGTCGAAATTCGCAAATTCCGGTCATGTCCCCCCCACCAAACTCAATCAAACAAAGGCTTTTGAAGAAGGTGCGGTTGGCGCGAGGATTGCTGGTTGGCCGAGCATCCACCGCTGACCGGAGAAAACGATGAACCCAACCCGCCAGGCAAGCGAACATACTTTTCGGAGCTGGGACGGCGCCGAGCTGTTCTACCGGGCATGGTTGCCCGAACAGAGCACCAACCGGGCGGTCATCCTGTTCCATCGCGGTCACGAGCATTCCGGCCGCTGGCAGGATGTGGTAGAAAAACTCGATCTGCCCGATTTCGCCCTGTTCGCCTGGGATGCCCGCGGCCATGGTCGCAGTCCCGGCGAACGCGGCTGGGCCGAGAATCTCGGCGTCCTGGTGCGGGACGTCGATGCGTTCGTCGGCCACGTTTCCCGGCAATACGGCATCCCCTTGGAGAACATCGTCGTGTTCGCGCACAGCGTCGGCAGCGTGCTGGCAGCGACCTGGGTTCACGATTACGCGCCGAAAATCCGTGCCCTGGTGCTCGGCAGTCCGGCGTTGCGAGTCCAACTGTACGTCCCGTTCGCGATTCCGGGCCTGCGCCTGTTGCTGAAATTAAAGCCGAAAGCCTTCGTCAACAGCTACGTCAAGGCCAAGCTGCTGACGCACGATCCGGCGAAAATCGAAAGCTACAACGCCGATCCGCTGATTACCCGTTGCATCGCGGTGAACCTGCTCGTCGATCTGTTCGACGCCGGCCGCAAGCTGGTGGAGGATGCGGCGGCGATTACCGTGCCGACCCTGGTTCTCACGTCGGGGGCCGACTGGGTGGTGGATCGGGACATCCAGCGCCAGTTTTTCGAACGGCTGGGCTCACCGGTCAAGGAAATGCACCTCTATCCGGGTTTTTTCCACGACACCTTCAACGAGAAGGACAACCACCTGCCGCTGGGCGCCGCGCGCCGTTTCATTCTCGAAGCCTTCGCCCAGCCCCGGCGCGAGCCTTCCCTGCTGGAGGCCGACCGCAACAGCGCGACCCAGCGCGAATACGAAACCCTCGTCAATCCGCTGTTTCCCTTCTCCCTCAAGGGCGTCCGGTACGCCTTGACGCGCTGGATGATGAGAGCCATCGGCGCCCGATTGAGCCGGGGCCTGAAGCTTGGCTCGACGACCGGTTTTGATTCGGGCGCGACCCTGGATTACGTCTACCGCGACCGGGCCGAGGGTGTTGGCGTTCTGGGCCGGACGATCGACCGGAATTATCTGAACGCCATCGGCTGGCGGGGCATTCGCCTGCGCAAGACGCACCTGGAGAAGCTGCTGCACCGGGCCATGACCGACCTGCGGGTGGCCGACAAGCCGGTTCGCATCGTCGATATCGCCGCCGGGCACGGCCGTTACGTGCTGGACGCCGCGCGGGAGCATCCCGACGTTCCCGCCACCGGCCTGCTGCGGGATTTCAACGAAGCCAACGTGGCGGCGGGACGGCGCCTGATCGCCGAATACGGTCTCCACGACCGTTTCACCTTCGATCGGGGGGATGCTTTCGATCGGGCCGGTCTGGCGGCGCTTTCCCGGACCGCCACCATCGGCATCGTTTCCGGCCTGTACGAACTTTTCCCCGAGAATGGACCGGTGCGCGCGTCCCTGGCGGGTTTGGCCGAGGCGGTGGTCCCGGACGGCTATCTGATCTACACCGGTCAGCCCTGGCATCCCCAGATCGAGTTCATCGCCCGCGTGCTGACCAGCCACCGGGACGGCAGGCCGTGGGTGATGCGGCGTCGGACCCAGCAGGAAATGGATCAACTGGTCGCCGAAGCCGGCTTCGAGAAAATCGCGCAGGAAACCGATCCCTGGGGAATTTTCACCGTGTCGCTGGCTCGGCGCCGCGCGGAGAGGGCTCATGTCTGAACAAACCGTTGCAACCGAAGCGGCGCGTCCCTGGCGCGCGGCTGTCGCCTGGATGGCCCTGGTGCTCGGTCCCGGATTTTTTCTGGTCTACGGCGCCTGCAACGGGCTGACTTCGTTGCGGACCGATGTCGGCAGTTTCTTTTTCGAGTGGGAACGGCACGTTCCGGTGCTGCCCTGGACGATCGTTCCCTACTGGTCGCTGGATGTCTTCTACGCCTTTTCGGTGCTGTTGTGTCGGAGCCGGTTGGAACTGGATCGGCACGCCTGGCGCATCGTGACCGTCGTGCTGCTGTCCGCCGTGGGATTCCTGCTGTTTCCGCTCCGATTCGCCTTTCCCCGGCCGGAAGTGGAGGGGATGTTCGGGCATTTGTTCGAGGCGCTGTACGGTTTCGACCAGCCTTTCAACCAGGCGCCTTCCCTGCACGTCAGTCTGGGCATGATCATGTGGTATCTCTACGCCAAATACACGCGCGGACCGTTGCGCTGGCTGTTGCACGGCTGGTTCGTCCTGATCGGCGTATCTACTCTGACCACCTGGCAGCATCACTTCATCGACCTGCCGGCGGGCGCGCTGGTCGGCGTGGTCGCGTTCTGGCTGTTTCCCGATCCGCCGGCCGATGCCGTCGGCCGGACCGTCGCCTATCGGCCGCTGGATGGAATGCGCTTGGCCCGGCGCTATCTGCTGGGCGCCGTGGTCTGCTTCGCTCTCGCCCTGCAAGGTGGTTTTTGGCTGATCTTGCTTTGGCCCGGTTTTGCCCTGGGCGCGGTCGCGGTTGCCTACCTGGGTGTCGGGCCGGTGGTGTTTCGCAAGCAAGGCGGCCGGCTTTCCCTGGCGGCAAAAATCCTGTTGGGGCCGTATCTCGTCGGCCAGTCGCTCTCCTGGCGGCGATATCTGGGCCGGATGGGGATGCCGTTCTCCCAGATTGTGCCGGGAGTCTTTATCGGCGCCCGGCTGGACGACCGGGAAGCCATCGTCTTCGCGGCCGCCCATCCACGGCGCTTCGTGCTGGATCTGACCGGGGATTTCGACGAGTCCGACAGCCTGCGCGAGGGCGATTATGTCAATTTGCAACTCATGGATCTGACCGAACCGCCGCCGGATGCCTTGCGCGACGCCGCGACCCGCATCGAAACGGCGTACCGGCAGGGCAAGATCGTGTTCGTTCACTGCGCGCTGGGCTATTCGCGCAGCGCGCAGGTGGTGGCGTACTGGCTGGCGACCACCGGGCGCGTCGGTTCGGTTCGGGATGCGCTCGAACGGGTGCGCGCGGCCCGTCCCGGCATCGTGGTCGGGCCGCGCCGGCTGGCGGCGCTCGCCGAACTCTCGCTGGCGCGGGAGCCGGCATGATCGGCGTCTACTCGCTCAAGCCCGGTTTTCAGAACCTGTTGCGGCCGGTCGCGCGCTGGCTCCACCGGCGAGGCGTCAGCGCCAATCAGATCACCCTCGCCGCGCTGTGGCTGGCGGTCGCGACCGGTGGTGCGCTCGCGCTGTGGCCGGGACCGGCGACGCTGCTGCTGTTGCCGGCGGTGCTGTTCCTCAGAATGGCGTTGAATGCGCTGGATGGGATGCTGGCCCGCGAATTTCAGCAACCGACGCCGCTGGGCGCGGTGTTGAACGAACTGGGCGACGTGCTGGCCGATGCGTTCCTCTATCTGCCCCTGATCGCGGTTCCTGGAATGCCGGTTACCCTCGTGGTGTCGCTGGCGTGGCTGGCGTTGCTGAGCGAGTTCTGCGGCGTGGTTGCGGTGCAAATCGGGGCCGGTCGCCGCCATGAGGGTCCCATGGGCAAGAGCGACCGTGCCTTGCTGCTCGGGGGAGTCGCCCTATTGCTCGGTTGCGGCGTGCCGGCCGGTTCCTGGTTGGCGTTCGTGCTGTTCGCCGCCAACGGCCTGCTGGCGATAACCTGTATCAACCGACTGCGATCCGCGCTGCGGGAGGTAAAACCATGCCCTTGACGCTGACGTCGCCGGTGACCGTGATCCTGGGCGGGGTATGGGGGCTGCTGGCGCTGGCGACCGCCGTGGTCTGGCGGCTCGTGCCCGCGCCCGACAGCGAACTGCGCCAGCGGGTGCGCAGTTGGTGGCTGATCGTAGCGCTGTGTTCGCTGGCGCTGACCTTCAATCGCGTCGCCGCGCTGCTGTTTTTCGGATTGGTCAGTTTCCTGGCGCTGAAGGAATATCTGACCCTGATTCCCACCCGCCAGGCCGACCGGCGGGTGTTGTTCTGGGCCTATCTGAGCATCCCGGTGCAGTACTACTGGATCGGTGTCGAGTGGTACGGCATGTTTATTATTTTTATCCCGGTTTACCTGTTCCTGCTGTTGCCGGTGGCGATGGTGCTGAGCGGCGAAACCCAGGGCTATTTGCGGGCCGCCGGCACCCTGCATTGGGGGCTGATGAGCATGGTGTTCAGCCTCAGCCATCTGGCCTATCTGCTGGTGTTACCCCAGGGCGAGTATCCCCGGGTCAGTGGTCCGGGTCTGGTGCTGCTCCTGCTGCTGCTGACCGAGCTGAACGACGTGGCGCAGTATTGCTGGGGCAAGCTGTTGGGCAGGCATAAAATTTCGCCCGCGGTCAGCCCGAACAAGACGGTGGAGGGCTTCGTCGGCGGGGTGGTGACGACCGTGCTCCTGTCGATGGTGCTGGCGCCGTGGCTGACGCCGTTCTCCACGCTCGACGCGCTGTTGGCCGGCGCGCTGATCGCGGTGGCCGGTTTCTTCGGCGATTTGAGCCTGTCGGCGCTGAAGCGCGATTTGGGCATCAAGGACAGCGGCAATCTGTTGCCGGGCCACGGCGGCATTCTCGACCGGGTGGACAGCCTGACCTACACCGCGCCGCTGTTCTTTCACTTCACCCGCTACTTCTATTTCTGATATCGCCATCCATGTGGCACGTCGCGTTGCGCCTGTTGTTCTTCCTGCTGGTCGTCAAGCCGTTTTTGCTGCTGGCGGTGGGGGTCAACGTGCGCCACCGCGATCGGTTGCCCGTCGCCGGTCCCGCCCTGGTCGTCGCCAACCATAACAGTCACCTCGACACGCTGGTGCTGATGGCGATGTTGCCGCTGGAGTTGCTACCCCGGGTGCGGCCGGCGGCTTCGGCGGAGTATTTCCTGAGCAACCGCTGGCGGGCCTGGTTTGCGACGCGGGTGATCGGCATCATTCCATTGGTGGCTGGTGGCGGGCGTTCGCACGCCGAGGTGCTGGGGCCGGTGCGGGATGCGCTGGCGGCGGGCGATGTCGTGATTTTCTTTCCGGAGGGGACGCGCGGCGAACCGGAATGCCTGGGGAAACTCAAGACCGGGATCGCCTGGCTGGCCGGGCAGTTGCCGGATGCGCCGGTTTATCCGGTGCGGTTGCGCGGGCTGGGCAAGGTATTGCCCAAGGGCGACTGGTTGCCGGTGCCGTTTTTCTGCGATGCCTGGGTGGGCGAGCCGTTGCGCTGGGAGGACGACCGGCAGCGGTTCATGACGGCGCTGGCGGCGAGTCTGGGAGGATGAGCGTTATCAGTGGTCGGATGCCGAATGATGTTTGACCTCGCCGGACGCGCCTTCGAGATAGCCCGGTTGCGGTCCGGTCACCATGAATGCCTCCTCCGGCACCGCATGTCCGCGACCTTATCCGGGCGACTTGGCCAGAACCTCATCGATATAAGTGCTGGCCCGTGCGAGTCGCTCGGCGAAGGAACCGCGCAGCAACCGGTAGGGCCGGCGTCCGGCTCTCAATTCGTTGATGAAGGTCGCGTGCATCCAGGCGCGGATGGCTTCGCCGTCGCGGGTGCCATCCTGCACGAACGGCGTGTCCACGTCGGTCAGCAGGTACAGATCGGGGTGGCGATGCCGGGCGGCGATGGCTTCCACCGCCGGCGAGCGTTCGTGCAGGTAGCGCCGATGCCAGATGGCGGTGGCGAGTGCGTCGGTGTCGCAGATCAGCACCCGGTTGGCCTGGCGGGCGGCGGCGTCCTCGCGGCGGCATTGAATCTCGGCGATGTGGGTAAATTCCGCCGAATCCCAGCGGTCGCACTTCCCGGCGGCCAGTTTGGCCTCGGTATGTTCGCGGCCGTATTCCGCGACCCAGACGGTGTGGTAGCGCGCGGCCAGCGCCTGAGCCAGCGAAGTCTTGCCGGTCGATTCGGCGCCGATCAGACAGACCCGCCGCGCGTAATAGCCCCGCGCCGGCGGTTCCAGAAAATCCCAGCAGGCCAGCGGGTCGGCCCGGATCTCCGTGCCGGAAATCGGCACGGCTTGCCGGGCCTTGTCCACCTGCACGTGCGGGCAGCCCAGATAATGGGCAAAGCGGTCGCCGTAATCCTCCGAGGTAAACACCAGATCGGGCACGAAACCCAGCCAGCGAATCGAATGTTCCGCCCACAGCTTCGAATCGTCCGGATCGAGGGTGTCGTCGATCAGCAGCACCCGCGCGTCGGGGTGAATTTCCCGCAACCAGGCGGCCCGCAACTCGCCGGCGGGCTCCTGCTCCGGCGTGGCGCAGACGATGACGTACAATTCATGCACCCGGGTTCGAGCGGTGTCGATCAGAAAATGATGGCCGCGATGCGGTGGGTAGAACTTGCCGACAATCAGCCCGCGGCTAGCCATGCGCTGCCTGGGTCGCCGCCGCGGTGTCGCTCTGGATGCGGGATTGCCGGCCGAGCGCTTGCCGCCACCGCCACAATCCGGCCAGACACAGACAGAGGAAAATAAAATACAGCAGGGCGGTCAGGTGCAGGTCGCGAGCGAGGTAGAGAGCGATGTAAAGCACGTCGGCCGCGATCCACAGGTACCAGTTTTCGATGGCCTTGCGGTTGAGCAGGTATTGCGCCGCCAGGCTCAGCACGGTGGTGAAGGCGTCCAGAAAGGGCGCCGAGCCCCGCGCCGCTTGCAGGGCGAGCATGAGCCCGGCGGTGCCGAGCGCGACCAGCCCGGCCAGCCAAAGCAGCGTGCGCGGCCGGGCGCGATTCACTTGCAGGGCGGTACGGTTCGCGCCGCCGTGCAGCCACCAGTACCAGCCCTGGATGCCGAGCAGGATGTAAACGATTTGCAGGCCGGCGTCGCCATACAGCCGCGCCTCGACGAACAGGATCAGGAAGAAGACGTTGTTGGCGATGCCGAGCGGGAAGTTCCAGATATTCTGTCGGACCACCAGATAGACGCAGGCGGCGCCGGTCACGAAGCCGAGGGTTTCGGTCGGGCTGTACGGCAACCATTCCAGCCCGGCGGCCAGAATCAGCCCCGCGCCCAGCACGGCTCCCAGCCGGTAGTCCAAGCATTTGCGGTGGGACATCCTAATCCTCTCCTGAATCCAGCTGCTCCACCAGCGCGTGCCGCAGGGCGGCGTACTGCCGGGAATCGTTCAGCGGCCGGTTCTCGCGGTCGGTGACGAAGAACACGTCCTCGGCCCGGGCCCCGACGGTCACGATCTTGGCGTCGTGCAACTGCACCCCGCACTCCACGAACGCCTGGCCGACCCGGCACAACAACCCCGGCCGGTCCCAGGACACCAGCTCCACCACCGTGCGGCTGTTGGCCATGTCCTCTCGGAACGACACCCAGGTCGGCATCTGAAACGCCTTTTGAATCCGCGAAATATGCCGGCTGGGCAGCAACGGAACGGCGTCCGGCTGGCTGAGGGCGCGCAGGAGGGTGGTGACGATCTCCTTGATCCGGGCGCGGTCCTGGATCGGCAGGCCGGTATCCTCCAGCACCGTGAAGCTGTCCAGGGTGTAGCCGCTGTGCCCGGTGATGATGCGGGCATCGAGAATCGTCAACCCCAGTTGGTCGAGGATGGACGTGATCAGAGCGAACAGATTGTCCTGGTCGCGGGTGTAGATGAAGATTTCGGTGCCGCCCCGACCCGGATCGTCGCGGGCCATGACCAGCGGCCGTTCCTTGTGGCCGTGCTTGAGGATCGCCCGGGTGTGCCAGGTAATCTCGTCGGCGGCGTGGCGCAGGAAATAGTCGTCGCCGAAACCCTCCCAGACCCGGTTGACGCGCTCCTCGTCGATTCCGGTGGTTTGCAGCCGCCGCCGCGCCTGCTCCTGCACCTCGCGAATGCGCTCGTCCTTGTCGATCGGGTTGTCCAGCCCGCGCCGCAGCGCCCGGCGGGTCGCTTCGTACAACTGCCAGAGCAGCGACGCCCGCCAGGTATTCCACAGATTGGGATTGGTGGCGCGGATGTCGGCGACCGTGAGCAGATACAGATAATCCAGATGCATCTGATCGCCCATCCGTCGGGCGAAATCGTGAATGACCTCCGGGTCGTGAATGTCCTTTTTCTGCGCGGTCAGCGACAGGGTCAGGTGGTGGCGCACCAGCCAGGAGACCAGCCGGGTATCGAAGCTGCTGAGCCCGTGCTGGCGGCAGAACCGCTCGGCGTCCCGTGCGCCCAGTTCGGAATGATCGCCGCCGCGCCCCTTGGCGATGTCGTGGTACAGCCCGGCGACGTACAGCAGCTCCGGTTTCGGCAGCCGCTCCATGATCGCGCTGCAATGAGGCAGATGGTGGGCGTACTGGGGCAGAAAGAACCACCGCAGGTTGCGCACCACGAACAGGATGTGCTGGTCCACCGTGTAGGCGTGGAACAGGTCGTACTGCATCCGGCCGACGATGTGACCAAATTCCGGCAGATAGGCCGGCAGCACGCCGTAGGCGTTCATCAGCCGCAACTGCTGGGTCACGCCGTGAGGCTGGCGCAGAATTTCCATGAACAGACTGCGCGGCCGGACGTCGTTGCGGAACTTGTCGTCGATCAGCGGGCGGTGATCGCGGATCAGCCGGATGGTGGCGGCGCGGATGCCCTTGATCTCGGGATGCTGTTGCAGGACCAGGAAGATTTCCAGCAGGGCGAAGGGATAGCGCAGGAACACGTTGGGCCGGGTCACTTCCAGATAGCCGCGGCGCGCCTGGAAACGGCGGTTGATCGGCTGTGGCTCGTCCGGGTCGTCGGCCAGCAGGATCGCCTCCTCGAACAGTTGCAGCAGCATCTCGTTGAGCCGACTCAGCGCGTTGACCATGCGGTAATAGCGCTGCATGAACTGCTCGACCCCCAGGTTGTGGTCTTGGTCCTGATAGCCGAACTGGTGGGCGATCCGCCGCTGGTGCTCGAACAGCAGCACGTCCTCGCGCCGACCGGTCAGCGCGTGCAGGGCGAACCGCACCTGCCAGAGAAAGTTGCGGCATTCGATCAGTTCGTCGTATTCGCGCGGGCTGAGGAAGTCGTGACTGACCAGTTCCTGCAGGGTGCTGGCGCCGAAGTGCCGCTTGGCCACCCAGCCGATCATCTGCAGGTCGCGCAAGCCGCCGGGACCGTCCTTGATGTTGGGTTCCAGATTGAAGGCGGTTTCGTTGTACTTGCGGCAACGCTGCTGGCGTTCCTGTTGCTTGGATTCGAAGAAGGCCGCGTCCGGCCAAATCCGGTCGGGGCCGGTGACGGCGCGCATCCGCGCGAACAACCGCGGCGAACCGAGCAGCCGCCGGGCTTCCATCAGGCTGGTGGCGACCGTGATGTCGGCGGCGCCCTCGCGGGCGCAATCCTCGACCGTGCGCACGCTGTGGCCGACTTCCAGGCCGATGTCCCAGAGGAAGGTCAGAAAATCCTCCAGCCCGGAACGGCGGGTCGCCAGGGCCCGGTCGCCCAGCAGGATCATGATGTCGACGTCCGAGGCCGGATGCAGTTCGCCGCGGCCGTAGCCGCCCACCGCCACCAGCGCCAGATCCGGCGCGTCCGGCTCGAAAAACCGCAGCCAGGCGTGCCGCAGCAGTTCGTCCATCAGCCGGGCGCGGGCCGGCACCAGTTCGTAGGCGGGGATACCCTGCTGGAACAGTTCCTTGAGGCGGGCGTCGCTCTGTTTGAGGATGGCGCGGAACGGCAGGAGCGGGTTCGAAGCGCCGGCCAGTTCGCATGCGAGCGCGGGGGCGTCAAACAGGATCGGTTCGCTCCACGTCGGGCCATGTCGCGGCAGGCCGGCCGGAAAGGCGGGCGGCGGGGGCGAGGGAGCGGGGGGCTGGGCGGCAATATCGGGAGTAGCCATGCGGTCCTCCAGGTGGGGCGATGGACTAGAGCGTTTCGCCGGGACGGAGCGTGAGGATTTCATGGCCGGTTTTGGTGACCAGCACGGTGTGCTCCCACTGGGCGGAGACGCTGTGATCCTTGGTGACCACCGTCCAGCCGTCGGGCAGCAATTTGACGTGCCGCTTGCCGGCATTGATCATCGGTTCGATGGTGAAGGTCATGCCCGGTACCAGTTCGATGCCGGTGCCGGGATCGCCGTAGTGCAGGACCTGCGGTTCCTCGTGGAATTCCCGGCCGATGCCGTGACCGCAGTATTCGCGCACCACCGAGCAGTGGTGGGACTCGGCGTGCTTCTGGATGGCGTGGCCGACGTCGCCTAGGCGGATGCCGGGTCGCACCATGCGGATGCCGACGCACAGGCATTCGTAGGCCACCCGGCTGACGCGCTGGGCGGCGATCGGGGGTATGCCGACGTGGAACATCCGGCTGGTGTCGCCGTGGTAGCCGTCCTTGATGACCGTGATGTCGATGTTGAGCACGTCGCCCTTCCGCAGTTTTTTCGGGCCGGGGATGCCGTGGCAGACGACATGATTGACCGAGGTGCAGATGGATTTGGGAAACCCGCGATAATGGAGCGGCGCGGGGATTACCCGCTGCACGTCGACCATGTAGTCGTGGCAGATCCGATCCAGTTCCTCGGTGGTGACGCCTTCCCGCACGTGGGGACCGATCATGTCCAGCACATCGGTCGCCAGCTGGCCCGCCACCCGCATCTTTTCGATCTCTTCCGGCGTTTTCAGCGTGATGCTCGTCGACTTTCTGGGGTGTTTTTGAAACATGTTCGATCCACGGAAGCAGGAATGCAGGATGGGGACGGCGGTCGAGGCGGTCGCCAAACGCTGGGACAGCGCCCCGCGAGCGGGGGTTCATTTGGTTTTCCCGAACGATCCATGTTATAAAGCGCGCGCCCATAAGGCAAACCATCCGAAACATTTAATTCGCACATCCGCCGGCACGCGTGGCTGGGTGCCCCACCTGAGGGGTCGCCGCTCGGGGCGGGTGGAGGCTTAACCCCCCATTCAGGAGAAAACTCGGCAATGGCGACTGTTTCCATGCGCCAGATGCTGGAGGCCGGCGTGCATTTCGGCCACCAGACCCGCTACTGGAATCCCAAGATGGCTCCGTATATTTTCGGGGCCCGCAGCAAGATCCACATCATCAACCTCGAGAAAACCCTGCCGCTGTACCTCGATTCGCTGAATTTTGTCGGGCGGCTGGCGTCGAAGGGCGGCAAGGTGCTGCTCGTGGGCACCAAGCGCTCGGCCCGCGAGGCGACCGCCGAGGCGGCGATCCGTTGCGGCATGCCCTTCGTCAACCACCGCTGGCTGGGCGGCATGCTGACCAACTTCAAAACCGTCCGCCAGTCGATCAAGCGACTCAAGGATCTGGAGTTGATGGCCCAGGACGGTACCTTCGACCGCCTGGCCAAGAAGGAGGTCATCGGCCTGCGGCGGGAGATGGACAAGCTGGAACGCAGCCTGGGCGGCATCAAGGACATGGCCAGTCTGCCGGACGCGCTGTTCGTGATCGACGTCGGCCACGAGCGCATCGCGGTGCAGGAGGCGAACAAGCTGGGGATTCCGGTGCTCGGCGTGGTGGACACCAACAACTCGCCGGACGGGGTGAACTACGTCATTCCGGGCAACGACGATGCCATCCGCGCCATCCAGCTCTATGTCGGCGGGCTGGCCGATGCGGTGCGGGAAGGCCGCGCCCTGCTGGCCTCGGGCCGCGATGCCCGGGAGGAGTTCGTCGAAATTCCGGAGGAGGCGCCGCCGGCGGAAGGCGCTGCCTGAAATTCCCGTATTCGGGGTTCGACCCAAAAGGCTCGCGCGCCCGGTCGCGCGAGCCTTTTTGATGGACCCGGCGTTCGGCCGGGTTTCGGCAATCGAGTTTGATTTTAATGTTGTCCCGTTTTTCATGAGGAAGGCAAGCATGGCGGAAATTACGGCGGCACTCGTCAAGGAACTGCGCGAGCGCACGGGTTCGGGGATGATGGAGTGCAAGAGAGCCCTGCAGGAAACCGGCGGCGATATCGAGACGGCGGTCGAACTGATGCGCAAGGCCGGCCAGGCCAAGGCCGACAAGAAGGCCAGCCGCGTCGCGGCCGAGGGATTGATCGTCATCAGGCAGGCGGCCGGCGCGGCGGCGATGGTCGAGGTGAACTGCGAGACCGATTTCGTCACCAAGAACGACGATTTCCGGGCGTTCGCCGATGCCGTGGCCGAGGCGGCGCTGAGCGGCGAACCGGTCGACCTGGACGCGCTGCTGGCGCTCGGCATGGCCGACGGCCAGAGCGTCGAGCAGAACCGGCGCGATTGCATCGCCAAGATCGGCGAGAACATCAACGTCCGCCGCTTCGCCCGGTTGGCGAGCGCCCAGGGTGTGTTGGGCTGTTACCTGCACGGAACCCGCATCGGCGTATTGGTGGAGCTGGAAGGCGGCGATGCCGAACTGGCCAGGGACATCGCCATGCACGTGGCGGCCAGCCGGCCGCTGTGCGTCAGCGCCGACCAGGTGCCGGCCGATCTCATCGCCAAGGAGAAGGAAATTTATGCGGCGCGGGCGGTGGCTGAAGGCAAGCCGGCCAACATGATCGATAAAATCGCGGAGGGGCGGCTGCGCAAGTATTTCGAGGAAGTGACCCTGCTGGGCCAGGCGTTCGTCAAGGACCCCGATCGAAGCGTGGACGAACTGCTGAAATCCCGCAAGGCCCGGGTGGTTCGTTTCGACCGCTTCGAACTGGGCGAGGGGATCGAGAAGAAAGCCGACAACTTCGCCGCCGAGGTGATGGCGCAGGTGCGCGGCGACTAGGGGCGCAGGTGCGCGGCGACCAGGTCGCCTCCGTGCCCGACTGGCCATGGCGGTTGCCGAATGACGCCATGGTCGCGGTTAAAGTACAATTCGATCATTTAGGTAAAGAAAACGCGGGTTGCGCGGTCCTCATGCGAAATTCCATGCCGGTGTTCAAGCGGATTCTTCTCAAGCTCAGCGGCGAGGCCCTGATGGGCGGCGGCGAGTACGGTATCGATACCGACGTGATCGCCCGCATCGCCGGCGAAGTGCGGGAACTGCGCCAGCTCGGCGTGGAAGTGGGCATGGTGATCGGCGGCGGCAACCTGTTTCGGGGCGCCGGCCTGGCCAAGGCCGGGATGGACCGGGTCACCGCCGATCACATGGGCATGCTGGCCACGGTCATGAATTCGCTGGCGATGCAGGATACCCTGGAGCGGCTGAACGTGTTCACCCGGGTGATGTCGGCCGTCCGCATCAACCAGGTCTGCGAGGATTACATCCGCCGCCGGGCCATCCGCCATCTGGAAAAGGGCCGGGTGGTGATTTTCGCCGCCGGCACCGGCAATCCGTTTTTCACCACCGATTCCGCCGCCAGCCTGCGGGCCATCGAGATCAACGCCGACGTGATGCTCAAGGCCACCAAAGTGGACGGCGTCTATTCGGCCGATCCGTTCAAGGACCCGGAGGCGGTGCGCTACGACCGGCTCACCTACGACGAAGCCCTGGCGCGCAAGCTGCAAATCATGGACGCCACGGCCATCGTCATGTGCCGCGAGCACGACATGCCGCTGATGGTTTTCAACATCAACCGCCACGATGACCTGGTGCGGCTCGTGTGCGGCGAAAAAGTGGGCACCACCGTGGTGCGGGAATGACGACCATGATCGACGACATCAAGAAAGAAGCCGTCGCCCGGATGGCGAAGAGCGTGGACAACCTCAAACAGGAATTGATCAAGTTGCGCACCGGCCGCGCCAATGCCAGTCTGCTGGATCACGTCGCGGTCAGCTATTACGGCAGCGAGATGCCGCTCAATCAGGTGGCCTCTGTCGGCGTGGCCGATGCCCGGACGCTGCTGGTGACGCCGTGGGAAAGAAACATGATCGGGCCGATCGATAAGGCGATCCGGGCCTCCGACCTGGGACTTAACCCGGTTTCCGCCGGCACGACGATTCGGGTGCCGCTGCCCCCGCTGACCGAGGAACGGCGCCGCGACCTGGTCAAGGTCGTCCGGAACGAAGGCGAGGGCGCGAAGGTGGCGATTCGCAACATCCGCCGCGACGCCAACAACCAGCTCAAGACCCGGCTCAAGGAAAAGAAGATCACCGAGGACGCCGAACGGCAGGCCCAGGACGACATTCAGAAGCTCACCGACCGGCACATCCAGGACGTGGACAAGGTACTCGCGGCCAAGGAAGCCGAACTGATGGAAATTTGAAAATTGCCCGGGTTTTCCGTGGCGATCCCGAACCGGACGAGGAACTTTCTGAATGTCGGACGATGCCCAGGGTCCCCGGGCGCCACGCGACCCCTTGCCACGTCACGTGGCCATCGTCATGGACGGCAATGGCCGCTGGGCGCAGCAGCGATCCCTGCCGCGCACGGCGGGTCATCGAGAGGGGGCCAAGGCGGTGCGCCGGGTGGTGCAGGCCTGTAGCGAACGGGGCATCGAGGTGCTGACGCTGTTTGCCTTCAGCAGCGAAAACTGGCGCCGGCCGCGGCGGGAGGTCGAGATTCTGATGAATCTGTTTCTGACCACCCTGCGCGGCGAGGTTCGCCGCCTGAACGCCGCCAACGTTCGCCTGCGCTTTATCGGCGACCGCGGCGCTTTTTCGGGGACTCTGCAAAGCTACATGATCAAGGCCCAGCGGGAGACCGCGGCGAACACCGGCCTGGATCTGGTGATCGCCGCCAACTACGGCGGCCGCTGGGACATAAGCCAGGCGGCCCGGCGGATCGCCGAGCGGGTCGCGGCGGGCCAGTTGCGGCCGGATGACGTGACCCCCGCCGTTTTCCATCGCGAGACCTGCCTGTCCGATCTGCCGGAGCCGGATCTGTTCATCCGCACCGGCGGCGAACAGCGCATCAGTAATTTCCTGCTGTGGCAAATGGCCTACACCGAACTGTTCTTTACCGACCGATTGTGGCCCGATTACGGTTCCGCCGATCTGGAGATCGCCTGTACCGCGTTCGCCAGCCGACAGCGGCGGTTCGGCCAGACCGGCGAGCAAGTCTCGAACGGCGACCATGCTTAGGCAGCGCGTGATCACCGCGGCCGTTCTGGCCGTACTGGTCGTCTGGGCGGTGCTGAAGCTGCCGGTCGCCGGTTTCGGTGCGATGCTCCTGGCCGTGGTTCTGCTGGGCGCCTGGGAGTGGGCCGGGCTGGCGGGATTGAATGAAACCCGCGGCCGATTGCGCTACGGCGGGCTGGTTCTGGCTCTGATCCTGGCGTTCTGGCCGTTGCTGGACAGCCCGGCCTTCGTCGGCGGCCTGTTGGTCGCCGTCTGCGCCGGCTGGTGCTGCGCTCTGTTCTGGATGCGGCGTTACGCCGCGCGGCCGGACTGCCTCGATTCACCCCTGGCGGTCGGCGCGGCGGGACTGATCGTGCTGGTGGCATCCTGGGTGGCGCTGATGGGGCTGCGGGATGAATTCGGACCGGGGTACGTGCTGTTCCTGTTCCTGCTGATCTGGGTCGCCGACATCGGCGCCTATTTCGCCGGCCGCCGTTGGGGGCGGCGCAAGCTGGCGCTGGCCATCAGTCCGGGCAAGACCTGGGAAGGAGCGGTGGGCGCTTGCGCGGCGGCGCTGGCGTTCGCGCTGGCCGGCGCGGCGGCGCTGGGTCTGGGGTCGCGCTGGCCGGGATTCGTGGCGATCTGCATGGTGACGGTCGGCTTTTCCATCGCCGGGGATCTGTTCGAAAGCATGATGAAACGCCAGCGCGGCTTGAAGGACAGCGGTTCGCTGCTGCCGGGCCACGGCGGCGTGCTCGACCGGGTGGACAGCCTGACCGCCGCCGCGCCGGTCTTCCTTTTGGGCCTGCACGGGGTCCGGGGATGAGCGAGCGGACCGGCGTCGCGATCTTCGAGCGGGGGAAGAACGCGGATTTCCCCCTGTGGTCGTCGCCGTGATGAACGAACGCATCGGTGTCGCCATTCTGGGATCGACCGGCTCGATCGGAGCCAGCACGCTCGACGTGCTGCGGTGCCATGCCGACCGTTTCCGGGTAGTGGCCCTGACGGCCAATCGCGACGTCGGGACGCTGTTCGAACAGTGCCTGACCTTCGAACCCGATTTCGCCGCGATGGCCGATGAGGATGCGGCCGAGCGGTTGCGGGGCCGGCTGGGAGCGGCGGGCCGCCCGGTCGAGGTACTGGCCGGGGTGGCGGGGCTGGAGCGGGTTGCGGCCCTGCCCGAGGCCGGCTACGTCATGGCGGCGATCGTCGGCGCGGCGGGCCTGCTGCCCGCGCTGGCGGCGGCCCGGGCGGGCAAGCGGGTATTGCTGGCCAACAAGGAAGCGCTGGTGATGGCCGGACCGTTGTTCGTGGCGGCGGTGCGCCGGCACGGCGCCGAACTGTTGCCGATCGACAGCGAGCACAACGCCGTCTTTCAATGTCTGCCGCCGCGGTTCGCGGCCGAAGGCCTCGATTCGGTCGGGGTTCGGCGCATCCTGCTGACCGGTTCCGGCGGACCGTTCCGGGTCACCCCTCTGGAGCGATTGCCGGACATGACCCCGGAACAGGCCTGCGCTCACCCCAACTGGAACATGGGCCGGAAGATCTCGGTGGATTCCGCCACCATGATGAACAAGGGGCTGGAGGTCATCGAGGCTCACTGGCTGTTCGCCGCGCCGCCGGAACGAATCGAGGTGGTGGTGCACCCGCAGAGCGTGATCCATTCGATGGTGGAATACCTGGACGGTTCGGTACTGGCGCAGTTGGGCAACCCCGACATGCGCACGCCGATCGCCCACGCGCTGGCCTGGCCGCGACGGCTGGCGTCCGGCGTGGCGTTCCTGGATTTCCCCCGGCTGGCGAAGCTGGAATTCCAGGCCCCGGATTTCGCGCGCTTTCCCTGCTTGCGGCTGGCGTTTGCCGCGCTGGCCGCGGGCGGGACCGCGCCGGCGATCCTGAACGCGGCCAACGAGGTGGCCGTGCAGTCCTTCCTCGACCGGCGGATTCGTTACACCGACATCGCCGCCGTGGTCGAACGCGCCCTGGAGCGGATATCCTCGCATGGGGTCGATACGCTGGCGACGATTCTCGCCGACGATGCCCGGGCTCGAACCGAGGCCGGCGAGTGGATCGCGGCGCGAGAGTCGGAGGTGTGAGATGAGCGGTTCGCTGATTTCGTTGCTGGCCTTGATCGTCACGCTGGGGGTGCTGATCACGGTCCACGAGTTCGGTCATTTTTGGGTGGCGCGCCGGCTGGGGGTGAAGGTCCTGCGGTTTTCCGTCGGCTTCGGCCGGCCGCTCTGGCTGCGGCGGGGTCGGGATGGCGTGGAGTACGTCGTCGCCGCGCTGCCTCTGGGTGGGTACGTGAAGATGCTGGACGAGCGGGAGGGCGAGGTGCCGCCGGCCGAACTGGCGCTGGCCTTCAACCGCCAGCCGGTGCGTTCCCGGATCGCCATCGTGCTGGCCGGCCCCCTGTTCAACTTTCTGTTCGCCATTCTCGCCTACAGTCTCATGTTCGTGGTCGGCGTGCCGGGAACCAAGCCCCTGCTGGACGATCCCGTGCCCCGATCGTCGGCCGAGGCGGGCGGCTTTCGCAAGGGCGATCTCATCCTCGCGGTCGACGGCAAGCCTACTCCGACCCTGAGCGCGGTCATGCTGGCCCTGGTCGACCGCGCCATGACCGGAGAAACCATCGCGGTCCAGGTTCGGGATGCCGATGACCGGCCCCGGACCCGACTGCTGGACGCGAGCGGCACCCAGGATTTCAGCGGTGAGGCGATGGTGTTCGACCGGGTGGGGCTGGTCCCGTGGCGGCCGGTATTGCCGGCGGTGGTGGGCCAGGTCGTATCCGGCGGCGCGGCGGAGCGGGCCGGCTTGCGGCCGGGTGATCGCATCGTGCTGGCCGGGGAGGAACCGATCGCGGACTGGCAGCAATGGCGGAACGTCATCGAACGCCATCCGGGCACTCCGTTCGGCGTGCGGATCGAGCGCGACGGCGCCGAACGGACGCTGGAACTCATTCCCGACAGCCGGGAAACCGGTCAGGGCAAACGGATCGGCTTCGTCGGGGCCGTCGCCGAGGTGCCCGAAGACCTCGCCCAGCAGTTGCGGGTCGTGGTACGTTATGGACCCTTGGAGGCCGTGGCCGAGGGGATCGGCAAAACCTGGGACATGTCGCTGCTGACCCTGCGCATGCTGGGTCGGATGCTGGTCGGCAAGGCGTCCCTGGAAAATCTCAGCGGGCCGCTGACCATCGCCCAGTTCGCCGGTCAGGCGGCGAGCGCCGGCTTGCTGGCGTTTCTGTCCCTGCTGGCGCTGGTGAGCGTCAGTCTGGGCGTGTTAAACCTGTTGCCGGTGCCGGTGCTGGACGGCGGCCACCTGCTGTACTACCTGATCGAACTGATCAAGGGCAGCCCGCTGTCGGAAACGCTGCAGAGCCTGGGACAGCGGGTTGGAATCGTCGTATTGCTGTTGTTGATGGGATTGGCCCTGTTCAATGATTTCAATCGTCTCCTGGGGTAAGAGCCGACCCTGGCCTGGGGTAACCACGTACCTATGAAATTGCATCGCTGTCTGATCTTCTCTCTTGGCCTGCTGGTCGCGGTATCCGGAGCGCGCGCCGCCGAGTTCGTCGTGCGGGATATTCAGGTCGAAGGCCTGCAACGCATTTCCGCCGGTACCGTGTTCAACTACCTGCCGGTGCAAGTGGGCTCGTCCATTTCGGAGAAGGACTATCCGGAGATCATCCGCGCGCTGTTCAAGACCGGTTTCTTCACCGACGTCAATCTGGAGCGCAAGGGCAACGTCCTGGTCGTGACCGTCACCGAACGGCCGGCCATCGCCGAGGTGCGGATCACCGGCAACAAGGACATCAGCACCGAGGATCTCCAGAAATCGCTGAAGGAAGTGGGGCTGGCGGAAGGACGGGTGTTCGACCGCGCCCTGCTCGACAAGGTGGAGCAGGAACTGCTGCGGCAATACTACAGTCGCGGCCGGTACGCCGCGCAGATCAAGAGCCAAGTGCAGCCCCTGGAGCGGAATCGGGTTGCCATCACCCTCGATATTTCGGAGGGCGCGGTGGCGAGCATCGCCCAGATCAACATCGTCGGCAACAAGGCCTTTACCGAGAAGGAACTGCAGGGCCTGCTGCAATCGTCCACGCCGGGCTGGTTTTCCTTTTTCACCAAGGACGATCAGTATTCCAAGCAGAAGCTGGCGGCGGACATCGAGACCTTGCGCTCCTTCTATCTGGACCGGGGCTATCTCAAGTTTAACGTCGATTCCACCCAGGTCTCGATCACGCCGGACAAGGAGGATGTCTACATCACCATCAACGTGACCGAGGGCGAGCCCTACACCATCCAGGACGTGCGGCTGGCCGGGGATTTCGGCGTCGTCCAGGAGCAGGAACTGCGGCAACTGATCACTCTCGAACCGGGCCAGACCTTCTCGCGCGCCAGGATCGCCGAGATCACCAAGAAGATCGGCGAGCGCCTGGGGGAAGAGGGCTACGCCTTCGCCAACATCAACACCGTGCCCCAGGTGGACGACGAAAACCACAAAGTAGGCCTGACCTTCATGATCGATCCCGGCAAGCGGGTTTACGTGCGACGCGTCAATTTCCAGGGTAACACCAAGACCCAGGATGAAGTGCTGCGCCGGGAGATGCGGCAATCGGAAGGATCGTGGTACTCGACCAAGGATCTCAACCGCTCCAAGACGCGCCTGCAACGCCTGGATTACCTGGAAAGCGTCAACGTCGAAACGCCGGCCGTGCCCGGCGCAAGCGATCAGGTGGACGTCAACTACACCATCGTCGAACGGCCGTCGGGCAGTTTGATGTTCGGCATCGGCTACGGCCAGGAATCGGGCCTGCTGTTGAACGCCAGCGTGACCCAGAACAATTTCCTCGGCACGGGCAACCAGCTGGCCCTGGTGCTGAACAACAGCGACGCCGGCCAGAACTACAGCTTCACCTTCAACAACCCCTATTACACCCTGGATGGCATGAGTCTTGGATTCAGGGCCTATTACCAGAATATCGATACCGCCGAACTCAACACGGCCAACTATATTCGGAACGCCGCCGGCGCCCAGGTCCTTTTCGGATTCCCGCTGAACGAGTTCGACACGCTGCGGCTGAGTCCCGGATACCAGCATATTTGGATCGACACGACCAGCGGCACGCCGATCGAAATTTACGAATATCTCCGCCAGAACGGCGACACCTACGATCAGATCACCCTGGACGCCAGTTGGGCGCGCGACAGCCGCGACCGGACCATTTTTCCGACCAGCGGCGGCTTGAACCAGGTCGTGGGGCAACTCGCCCTTCCGGGGAGCACCGCGGAATTCTATAAATTGGGTGCGCGGAGCGTTTACTATCTCCCGCTGACCCGTTGGCTGACTTGGTCGATCGGCGGTGAAATCGGTTATGGCGACGGTTACGGCAATTCGGACGGATTGCCGTTTTTCGAAAATTATTTCGCGGGAGGCCTGCGTTCGGTGCGGGGTTGGAAAGCGAATACCCTGGGACCTCGCTACAGTAACGACGAACCCAGCGGCGGTGCGTTCAAGACCGTCGCCAGCACCCAAATGATCCTGCCCGTGCCGTTTCTGGAGAAATCCGAGAACGTGCGGGTGGCGGCCTTCTTCGATATCGGCAACGTGTTCGCGACCCCGAGCGATTTCGATGCCAACGAGTTGCGCTATTCGGTCGGTTTGACGGGGTTGTGGATCTCGCCGCTCGGGCCGATCGTGTTGAGCGTTGCCGCTCCGCTCAACGAACAGCCTGGCGACGAGACGGAAATTTTCCAGTTTTCCTTTGGCGTGCCGCTCAATTGATGGATGTCCGACCCCGGGATGGGTGTTTTGATCCCTTGTGTTTGTTCGCAATGTTCTGCCTGTGGAGGTAATCGAGTGAAGCTCATGCATAAGCTGTTGATCGCGGCGGCCCTGGCGTTGCCCCTTTCTCTGGCGCAGGCGGCCGACGTGAAAATCGGCTACGTCAGCATCGCCAAGATCCTGAATAGCTCGCCGCAGGCCGAGGCGGCCAGCAAGCGGCTGGAGCAGGAATTCGCGCCGCGGAAGAAGGGCCTGGATGAGGCGCTGAAGTCGCTGCGCAAGCAGGAGGAGAAGCTGGCCAAGGATGGGGCGGTGATGAGCGACAGCCAGCGCCGCAATCTGGAAAACGACATCCGCAACCAGGCGCGGGAACTCAAGCGGACCAGCGACGAGTTTCGGGAAGACTTCAATCTGCGCCGCAACGAGGAACTGGGTAAATTCCAAAAGCAGGTGCTGGACGTGATCAACAGCGTCGCCAAGGAGGAGGGCTTCGATCTGGTCATCAACGATCAGGCCACGCTGTATGCCAGCCCGCAGGTGGATGTCACCGACAAGGTTCTCAAGCGTCTGACGGCCGCCAAGTAAAGCCCACATGACCACGCTGGGTGAGATCGCCGCGGCAACCGGCGCCCGCTTGCAGGGGTGCGACGCCGCGACGGTCATCACCGGGGTGGCGCCCCTGAACAGCGCGGAACCCGAGCAACTCAGCTTTCTCACTCATTCCCGCTATCGCTCGTTTCTGACGGGCACGCGGGCGGCGGCCGTGATCGTTTCGCCCGGGGACGCCGCGGATTGCCCGGTGCCGGCGCTGGTCGCTCCCAATCCGCACGTCGCCTACGCGCGCGCCGCGGCGTTGTTCGAGCCGGCCGCCGAGCCGCGGTGGGGCATTCATCCCACGGCCTGGGTCAGTCCGCTGGCGAGCGTCGCCGACGATGCCTGGATCGGTCCCCATTGCACGGTGGAGGCGGGAGCATTGATCGCGGCCGGCGTGATCGTGGGCCCCAACTGCGTGATCGGAGAACGGGCCGTGCTTGAGGCGGGAACCCGGCTGGTGGCCCAGGTGACGATTTGCCACCGGGTCCGGCTGGGTTGCCGGGTGTTGGTGCATCCGGGCGCGGTGATCGGCAGCGACGGTTTCGGTCTGGCCCTCGACCGCGATGGTCGTTGGCTCAAGATCCCCCAACTCGGCGGTGTCCGCATCGGCGACGATGTCGAGATCGGCGCCAATACCACCATCGACCGCGGCGCCCTGGAAGATACCGTGATCGAGGAGGGGGTCAAGCTGGACAACCAGATTCAAGTGGCTCACAACGTCCGCATTGGAGCCCACAGTGCCTTGGCCGGCTGCGTCGGCATCGCCGGCAGCGCCCGGATCGGCCGTCATTGCATGCTGGGCGGCGGAGTCGGCATCGCCGGTCATCTGGATATCGCCGACCACGTGCAGATTACCGGCATGTCGCTGGTGACCAAGTCCATCACCGAGCCGGGCGTTTACTCCTCCGGGCTGGCGGTCGAGCCGAACCGGTTCTGGAACCGGATCAGCGCCCGCCTGCGCCGGCTGGACGAGGTGTTTCGGCGGCTGAGTGCCCTGGAAAGAAGAACCCACAATCGAGACGGCTCCATTTGAAGGGGACAAGGCTTTGGAATCGATGGAAATCAAGGAAATACTGGAATACCTGCCGCATCGTTATCCGTTTCTGCTGATCGATCGCGTGCTGGCGATCGAGCCGGGACGATCGCTGATCGGTCTGAAGAACGTCACTTTCAACGAACCCTTCTTTCTGGGGCACTTTCCGCAACGGCCGATCATGCCCGGCGTGCTGATTCTGGAGGCGCTGGCGCAGGCGACGGGAATCCTTGCGTTCAAGAGCGAGGGCGAGAAACCCGACCATCACTCCATGTACTACCTGGTGGGCATCGATAACGCCCGGTTCAAGCGACCGGTCGAGCCGGGCGACCAGTTGATTCTGGAGGTTCGGCTGGACCGCATCAAGCGCGGGATCGGCAAGTTCGCGGGTGAAGCGAAGGTGGAGGGTCAATTGGTGGCGACCGCCGATCTGATGTGCGCCAAACGGGACATCGACCTGTGATCGATCCGCGCGCCGTGGTGGACCCATCAGCCCGATTGGCCCCGGACGTGACCGTGGGGCCCTTCTCGATCGTCGGCGCGGAAGTAGAGGTTGCGGCCGGCACCTGGATCGGCCCGCACGTGGTGATTCAGGGACCGACCCGGATCGGCCGCGACAACCGCATTTATCAATTCGTCTCGTTGGGCGAAATTCCGCAGGACAAGAAGTACGGCGGCGAGCCGACCCGACTGGAGATCGGCGACCGCAACACCATCCGCGAGTTTGTGACCATCAACCGCGGCACGGCGCAGGACGTCGGACTGACCCGCCTGGGTCACGACAACTGGATCATGGCCTACGTTCACATCGCCCACGACTGCGTGGTCGGCGACCGAACCATCTTTGCCAACGGGGCGTCGCTGGCCGGGCACGTTCGCGTCGAGGACGACGTGGTGCTGGGGGGGTTCGCCCTGGTTTATCAGTTCACCCGGCTGGGCGCGCACAGTTTTTGCGGCTTCGCCTGCGGAGTGCATCGAGACGTTCCACCGTATGTGACGGTCGCCGGCTACCGTGCCGAACCGTATGGAATCAACGCCGAGGGACTGCGCCGCCGGGGGTTTGCCGACGAGGAAATCCAGGCGATTCGCCGGGCCTACAAGGCGGTCTATCGCGCCAATCTGCGGCTGGAGGAAGCAGTCGAAAAGGTCCGGGACATGACCGCGGAATGGCCGCGCTTGCAAATCCTGGCCGATTTTCTGGCGGCGCCCTCGCGTAACGGCATCGTCCGCTAGGGTTCGCCGGTCATGCATATCGCCCTCGTCGCCGGCGAGCTGTCGGGCGATCTGTTGGGCGCCGGGCTCGTCGCCGCGCTGAAGGAACTCTATCCGCGGGCCCGGTTCACCGGCATCGGCGGGCCTGGAATGATCGGGGAGGGACTTGAGACCCTGGCGCCGCTGGACCGGTTGGCGGTGATGGGGTTAGTGGAGGTACTGCGCCATCTGCCGGAATTGTTCCGGATCCGACGCGAGCTTTGCCAGAGGCTACTGGCCGATCCGCCGGCGGTGTTCGTCGGCATCGACGCGCCGGATTTCAACCTGGGACTGGAGAGCCGGTTGCGCGCCGGCGGCATTCCCACCGTGCACTACGTCAGTCCTTCGGTCTGGGCGTGGCGGCCCTGGCGGATTCGCAAGATCGCCCGCGCCGTGGATTTGATGCTGGCCCTGCTGCCGTTCGAGGCGGCGTTCTACCAGGACCACGGCGTGCCGGTGCGCCATGTCGGCCATCCGCTGGCCGATGCCATCCCCATGCGCGGCGATCGGGCGGCGGCCCGGCGGGCGCTGAATCTCATGTCGCCGGCCGAGGCCCCGATGGTCGCGCTGCTGCCCGGCAGCCGCGGGGGCGAGGTGGGCCGGCTGGGGCCGCTGTTCCTGGATACCGCCGTCTGGCTGCACGCGCGCCGCCCGGAGTTGCGGTTCCTGATTCCGGCGGCGACGCCCGGGCTGTACGAGATGCTGGCGACGCTGCGAGCCGAGCGGGCGCCGGCGCCGCCGGCGAACCTGTTCCAGGGACGGTCGCGCGAGGTGCTGGCGGCGGCCGACGTGGCGCTGCTGGCTTCGGGGACCGCGACGCTGGAGGCGATGCTGCTCAAACGACCGATGGTGGTGGCGTACCGGGTGGCGCCCCTGACCGCCTGGATCGCCCGGCGGCTGGTGACCGTCGCGCATTTCGCCCTGCCCAACCTGCTGGCCGGGCGCGAGCTGGTCCCCGAGTTTATTCAGGACGCGGCGACGGTCGAGAATCTGGGGCCGGCCGTGCTGCGCTGGCTGGACGATGCGACGGCCCGGGAAGAGTTGGTGGCGGATTTCGACTCCCTGCATGCCGGGTTGCGCCGTGATGCCAGCAGGCAGGCCGCCGCGGCCATCGCGGAACTGCTGGGCCGGATGGAGACCCAGCCCGCCTCGTGAGACGTCCGGAATTCCTGGCGACGGCGTTTGGCGAATGGATTCGGGAGTCTCGCCCAACTCCTTAACTCGCAACCAATGCTCCTCATGGAATGGATAGCTGATCCCACGATTTGGCTTGGCCTGGCGACTCTGGTCATTCTGGAGATCGTGCTGGGCATCGACAATCTGATCTTCATTGCCATCCTCGCCGACAAACTTCCGCCCGCCGAGCGCGACCGGGCGCGGATCATCGGCCTGACTCTGGCGCTCTTCATGCGTCTGATCCTGCTGGCCAGCATCTCCTGGCTGGTCACCTTGACCGCGCCGCTGTTCGCCCTGTTCGATCAAGCCTTCTCCGGTCGCGACCTGATTCTGTTCGTCGGCGGAATTTTCCTGCTGTTCAAGGGCACGGTCGAGCTGCACGAGCGCCTGGAAGGCGGCGACGAGCACCACGGCGGATCGAAGCTATACGCCGGCTTCTGGCTGGTGGTGGCGCAGATCGTGGTGCTGGACGCGGTGTTCTCCCTCGACGCGGTGATCACGGCCGTCGGCATGGTCGAGCACCTGCCGTTGATGATGGCGGCGGTGATCGTCGCCATCGCGCTGATGATGGTCGCCAGCAAGCCGCTGACCCGTTTCGTCAACGCCCATCGCACCGTGATCATTCTCTGCCTGGGTTTCCTGCTGATGATCGGCTTCAGCCTGGTGGCCGAGGGTCTGGGCTTCCGCATTCCCAAAGGCTATCTGTACGCCGCCATCGGCTTCTCGGTGCTGATCGAGGCGTTCAACCAGTGGGCGCAGTTCAATCGTCGCCGGTTCCTGGCCGGCAAGCGCCCGCTGCGCGAGCGTACCGCCGAGGCGGTGCTGCGCCTGCTGGGCGGCCGGACGGAATCGGCCGAGGTGGGCGAGGAGGTCGCGGCACTGGCCGGCGGGGCCGGGAGTGAAGGTTTCGTGTTCGATTCCACCGAGCGGGCCATGATCCGGAGCGTGCTGAATCTGGCCGACCGGCTCATCCCGGCGCTGATGACCCCACGGCTGGACATCGTCTGGCTGGATCTGGAGGCGAGCCCGGACGAGCAGCGCGCCATCATGCGACAACATCCCTACAGCCGCTACCTGGTGTGCCGGGGCGAGCTGGACGAGGTGGAGGGCGTGGTGCAGGGGCGGGATTTGCTGGTTCGAGCGCTCGATGGCGAACCGCTGGATCTGCGGGCGGCGCTGCGGGAACCGCTCGTCGTTCACGAAGGCATGAACGCGTTGCAGGTGCTGGAGCAGTTGCGCCAGCATCCCATTCCCCTGGCGGTGGTGATGGATGAATACGGCGGCGTGGAGGGGATCGTCACCGCCGCCGACATTCTGGCTTCCATCGCCGGCGATCTGGCCGATACCGCCGATACCGAAGCCCCCGAGGTGGTTCGGGAGAGCGAAGGCGTCTGGCTGTTGGGCGGCAGCCTGATCCTGGAAGAGGTACGAGATCTGTTGAAGTGCGAGATGCCGCCGCAGGGTGACGGCTATCATACCCTGGCTGGCCTGGTGCTCAACCAATTAGGGCAGATTCCCAGCGGTGGCGAGCAGTTCGAGCTGGATGGTTATCGGTTCGAAGTGGTGGGCATGGACGGGCATCGCATCGATCAGGTCCGCGTCCGCCGTGTCGTGGAATCCGGGTCGGTCCCAAGCTCCGCCGAATCGCCGTAAGCCGCCGGTGGAGTTGCGGCTTGCATCGGCATGGTTCCTCCAGCGCCAAGCCGGGCGCCGTGTAGACCAGCTATCCGCCCAGCTATCGGCTGACCAACGCCATCAAGGCGCCGGCGAGCGACGGCGGCACGCAGTGAGGCTGATACATGGTCAAGCGGCGCGGCGAGTGGTGGGCGCGGCCAACAATTGATAGGGATCGAAGGCTTGCAACTCCTGGTCCGCGAACCGAACGTCCAGCCCATCAGCTTGTTGCTTGGCCCAGTCCAGCAGGGAAAAATAAGCGAAAAGCTCCCCCTCCTCGCGTTCGCTCCGCACTTCTTTTCTCGCAATATCCAAGGCATCATCCAGTGCCCGGCGCAACACCTCCTCCAGCACGACGGATTCAGCACTCATCGGTTTCTCTCCTTCAGTATTCCCAAGGCAATCTCTTTTTGCTCTTCGAGGCGAGCGATATCGGAAGGCCATTTTTTCGTAACCAGCCGTTCGATTTCCAGCGGGGGAAAATCCGGCGGCAATTTTAAAAATGGATTTTTGATCCAGCGGTTATGCAGGGCAATCTGTTTTTCAAATCCACGCGCCGCCTTTTCCAGCAAACGGTCTGGCAGCGATAAGTATTGTTTGAAAAATCCGGCGTGCTTCCCGCCCGCCTTCGCCACCTCATACGCATGTGACACCGCCGATCCTGTCTCTGTTGCGGTTCGCGGCGTCAGTATATCCCCCAACGGCCGCCACCGGAACAGATCATCCTTCCCCTCCGTTGTAGATCGCTTCCAGCGCCACTTCGCTCTTCAGGGCGCGGGTCAGCCGTTCGGTGTTCCCGGTCCAGCCCATCCGTTTTGCCGGTGCCGCGTGGTTCCACGCATCGATCTGTTCGACGCCAAACCGCGCTTCGACCCGAAGGCCGAGCGGGCGTTCCAGGCGAAGCCGCCGCCCGATGAGGCTCGCGCCGTGGCGGGCAGTCTGGAGAAGATGAAACGCGCGCTCAGGGCGATACCACGCTGGAAGAGATTTACAACCAGGGCAAGGACTGGCTGTATCGGTGGTTGCAGCTGGGGGATATGCTGGCGTCCTAACAAATTGAAATAAAAGGTATTTTGAAGGAGAAAGGGTATGGCGAATGATGCGTGCAAGACCGTGTTGATAGCGGTCATCGCTCTGCTGAAGGAACAAGGTCAGGCCGGCGCTGGCGAAGTCGATGGCCTGAACGCCTATCAGGCGCTGCTCGAGGCGAGGACCCAGGCTGAAGCGTTTGGCGTTCCGCTGGATGAAATTGGGTTGGATGGATTCGATCTGGATGATTTGATCAATCCGACCATGCGCCACGCCGCCTGACCATGCACCAGTTCCCGATAGGTTTTATATTTCCCATGTGGCGGCGTAGGGCGCGTGCTGGTTTCAGAGGCTGTCTAAAAACTAATTTGTTGATTGTGGGAGCGGCCTTGGCCGCGATATGAGGGTCAGCCATCGCGGCCAAGGCCGCTCCCACATATAAATTATTGATTTAATAATATTCAGTTTTTAGACAGCTTCTCAATCCTTGTTCTATTGGATTGCGCTTTGAAGCGTATGCCGCAACGGCCACAATGCCGTTTGCCGAGCAGTTTCAAATCCTTGTTCTATTGGATTGCGCTTTGAAGCCTGGTCATCGGCGATTCCGGCTGGTCGGCCACCTACGTTTCAATCCTTGGTACTTCTCCTCAACCTGGATAATTCTGAAACCTCTTCGTTACTATTTAGGTTGGCGCATTGCAGGGAGATTACCAAATCCAACAAGCTTGCCCGTATTCAGACAAACCTGAACGGTATGCCACGGCCTTTTTGATCGGTGTATCCTTTGCACGCACCTGAAATGCAAAGTCCGATGCCAGCCCAGATCGATGCTCCCGCCATTCACCCGGAGAACCCGCCATGCCCTTGCCCGCCCTGCCTCGACCCCAATTTCGCTTGTCGGCTCCCGGCTGGCTGAGGAAGCCGGTCATCCCCATCGTCCTCCTGGCCGGGCTGCTGGTCTGGCTCGGCCTGTTCGTGGTCGAACCCACCGAAATGGCCGGCGTGCGCCGCTTCGGCGAGGTCACCACCCGCGAACCGTACGGCCCCGGCATACATCTGAAATGGCCACTGATCGACCAGGTGGATCGCTTGCAGGTGTCGCTCGACATCCTGCAAGTGCAGAACCTGACCATGTACACCGTGGATAATCAGTGGGTGAAGATCTCGGTCGGCATGACCTACCGGATTCCCCCGTCAGCGGTGTTTCGCCTGCTCTACCAGGTGGGACGCTCGGGCAGTTTCGGCATTCGCGAAAACGTGGAACCGATCATCGCCGACCGGGCGATGCGGGTGTTCGCTCGCCGCAACACCATCAAGATTTCCGAGGAGCGCGAGGTCATCGCCAACGAAATCCGCCAGGCGGTGAGCACCCGGCTGGCGGAACTGTTCGGCCTGGAGGTGATCGACCTGCAAATCGCCAAGATCGAATACAGTCCCACCTTCGTGGCCAGCGTCGAAGCAGCGGTGAAAGCCAAGAACGACGCCGTGGCGGCCGAGAACACGGTCAACCGCATCCGCTTCGAGGCCGAGCAGGTACGGGTGCGCGCCCAGGGCGAGGCCGACGCGGTGGCGATCCAGGCGGAAGGGCAGAAACGGTCGGCGGTCATCCGCGCCCAGGGCGAAGCGGAGGCGGTGCGGGTCGTCGGCGAGGCGCAGGCCGCCAGCCTGCAAGCGCGGGGCGCGGCGGTCGCCGCCCATCCGGCCATCGTGCAACTGGTCGCGGCGGATCGCTGGAACGGGGTGTTGCCGCTGACGGTGCTGGGCGAGCACGGCGCCGTGCCTTTCCTGCAGCTCGACAACCTATCTCCGGCGACGGCGAAAGCGCCCGGCGCGGCGAACCAGGCGCCATGATTTCGGGTCTCGGGAGCCGCCTGGATTGACCGACTCGAACAAGCGGGGCTGGAATGTATCGGGGCGAACGATTCAATAGCATCAGCCACCTCGTCGGCGCGGTGGCGGCTCTGGTGGGGCTGGTGATCGTGGTGGTGGTGGCCGCGCGGCAGGGCGATCCCTGGAAAATCGTCAGCTTCAGCGTCTACGGAGCCACCCTGTTTTCGCTGTACACCATTTCCACGCTCTATCACAGCCTGCGGGGGAGGGCGAAGCGGATTTTCCGCAAGCTGGACCACCTGTCGATCTACTTCCTGATCGCCGGCACCTATACCCCCTTTACCCTGGTCACGCTGCGCGGCGCCTGGGGGTGGACGATCTTCGGCATCATCTGGGGGCTGGCCCTGGTCGGGATCGTGCTGGAAACGCTGCCCCAAAAGGGAAATCGCGTCCTGTCGGTGGTGGTTTACGTGCTGATGGGCTGGCTGGTCCTGGTGGCGCTCGAGCCTCTTTTGCAAGCCCTGCCGCCGGCGGGTTTCATCTGGCTGCTCCTGGGCGGGATCTTCTATACCGGCGGCCTGGCGTTTTACATGTTCGACGAGAAGGTTCGCCATTTCCACGGCGTCTGGCACCTGTTCGTGCTGGCCGGTAGCATCAGCCATTATATGACCATCCTGTTCTACGTGGCCTGAGCGACTCCCTGGGTAAGCGTTCAGACCCCTCCCCTCAGCGGGGGGAGGTTGGGAGGGGGGAAAGGTTGCGACGCCAACGACTTGCCCTCCCCCAGCCCCCTCCCGCTGGGAGGGGGGAGTGAACGGTTACCTTCCCGGGAACGATGCCGGACCGCTTGCCGGGAAGCGGTTTGGGCTATCCTTTGTCCGTGCCCGACCGAACATTAGGAAGTTTCCACGATGCTGATCCAATCCCTGGCCGGTTTGCCGTCGTTCCTGCTCTACTTCGCCATCGCCATCGGCCTGCTGCTGCTGTTCCTGCTGGCCTATATCTTCATCACGCCCTACCGCGAAATCGCCCTGATCCGCGAGGGCAACGCGGCGGCGGCGGCCAGCCTGAGCGGCGCTTTGCTCGGGTTCGTGCTGCCGCTGGCCAGCGCCATCGCCCACAGCGTCAGCTTGCCCGACATGGCGATTTGGGGTCTGATCGCCCTGGTCATCCAGTTGCTGGTTTATCTGGCGGCGCGGCTGCTGCTGCCCGATCTCGCCCGCGACATCCCCGCCGGCAAGGTGGCGACCGGCGTGTTCCTCGGCGCCCTGTCGCTGGCCATCGGCATCGTCAACGCCGCCTGCATGACCTATTGAGCGGGGACGCTAGCGGGCTGCTCCAATAGTTTTGACAGGCTAAGGGGATCTGCGGAAAAAGAGCGCGGGCGTCCACATCGTGGCCCGGCGGCTGAGCGCGCTGTCCAGCTTTTACAAATGGGCGGCCAAGCACGAGATCGCGACCGGCGACCCGGTGGCGCTGGCCGACAAACCCAAGCGCCCGCACTGCATTCCGGTCTGGCTGGAAAAAGACGAGCAGAAACGACTGGAGGCGACGGTGAAAACCCTCGACGACCTGCCCGACAACATCTTCGGCCGGAAGCGGGAACACGTCGTCGCCGTCCGCCGCCGCTACGAGCTGCTGTTCACGCTGCTGCTCAACAGCGGCTTGCGGATTTCCGAGGCGCTGGGCCTGAAGGTACAGGACGTGCACCTGCAAGACGGCGCGGCCCGCTCGGTGCGGGTGATCGGCAAGGGCAACCGCGAGCGGATCGTGCCGCTGCCGGAGGCCTTCGGCCAGGTGTTCGGGTTCTGGCTGAAAGACCGGCCGCGCGGCGAGTTCGCCTTCGCCCAGCATCCCGGCGGCCCGCCGCCCACCCCGCAGGCGGCCCGCGCCTACTTCCGCCGCCTGCGGCAACGGGCGAACCTCGCCAAGCCCATCACCCCGCACAAGCTACGCCACACCTACGCCACCAACCTCCTGAACGCCGGCGCCGAACTGGTGGACATTCAGGCGCTGCTGGGGCATGTGAATCTGGCGACCACGCAGATTTACACCCATGTGGACCAGGAGCGGATGGCGGCGGTGGTGAACAAGCTGTGAGTTCGGGCGACCGCCCGGTTCCGGCCGGCGCGCTGGACCGGATCGGGCTGCTGTGCGCGGTGCTGGCGGCGGTCGGCTTTTCCTTCAAGGCGATCCTGGTCAAGCTCGCCTATCGATACGGGGTAGACGCCGAAACCCTGCTGGCCTTGCGCATGGCGTTCAGCCTGCCGTTCTTCATCGCCATGGGTTGGATGAGCGCCCACCGCGCCACGAACCTGTTGACGCCGCATGATGGGGCCTGGCTGTTCGGGCTGGGGTTGCTGGGCTACTACCTGGCCAGCTACCTGGACTTTCTCGGTCTGCATTACATCAGCGCGGCGTTGGAGCGGCTGATCCTGTTCGTCTATCCCACCCTGGTCGTGCTCCTCTCGGCCCTGTGGCTCGGCCAACCGCTGACGCGCCGGGCGCTGGGCGCGCTGGCGCTGTGCTACGCCGGCATTGCCTTGGCGGTGGCGCACGACCTGCGCCTGGCCGGCACGGCGCGGGACCTCGCGCTCGGCGGCGTTCTGGTGTTCGGCAGCGCCCTGTCCTACGCCCTCTATCTGCTGGGCAACGGGAAAATCGTGGGTCGACTCGGCGCGCTGCGGGTGACCGCCTTCGCCTCCATCATCGCCTGCGGGCTGGGCATCGGGCAGTTTCTACTGTTGCGTCCGGTCGCCGCGCTGGTCCAGCCGGGGCCGGTCTACGCCCTGGCCCTGGCGATGGCGCTGTTTTCCACGGTGTTGCCGGTGTGGGCCGTGTCGGAAGCCATCCGCCGAATCGGGGCGGGTCCGGTCGCCCTGACCGGCAGCCTGGGACCCATCGTGACCCTGCTGCTGGCGTGGCTGCTGCTCGACGAGCCGCTGGGTCTGGCGCAACTGGCGGGGGCAGCCCTGGTGATCATGGGGGTAACGGTCATGGCGCGGCGGTAGGTGACACCTCTACAGGGACGCATCCCGTTTCAAACGAGGAGTTTCGGTACGTCCTCGATAGAAAAACACCCAACGGTCTTGTATCTTTGGTTACGGACACGCGCTTGCAAGACGGCGCGGCCCGTTCGGTGTGCGTGATTGGCAAGGGCAATAAGGAACGGTGGGTGCCGCTGCCCGAAGCCTTCGGCCAGGTGTTCGGGTTCTGGCTGAAGGACCGGAACAAGGAAGAGGCGATTTTCGCCAAAGGCGGACGGCAAGCCGCTCTCGCCGCAAGTGGCCCGCGCCTACCTGCGGGGGATGCTGAAGAAGGCCGGGATCGACAAGAAGATTTCGCCCCACAAGCTACGCCATACTTACGCGTCGAACCTGCTCAACGCCGGGGCGGAACGGGTGGACATCACCAATCCCTATGTTGCCGATTCCAAACTCAGCAGCCGGAATGAATCTCTCAGCGGACATTTCCGCACCTCCCAAAGGCGCAGTGGCAGGGTGCAATCAGCTTCCTGCGAGCCGAGCCGCTAACTCCACCCGTCGCTGCCGACGGCGTCATCCACCACGCTTACCGGCACGCACTCTGAGTCTCCTGCCCCAAGCGTGGTGATCCGTTGTACCCCTGACATTTGAAGACACCGTTCTCGGGTCAAGCTAGACAGCGTTCGCGGCTTATTTGACAGTGACACTGTATAGTGTATTATTGAGCCATGAACGACGCACTCGACATCAACACCCTCAGCCGCGACACCGGCATCAACGTGCGCACGATCCGCTACTACTTGGCGGAAGGATTGCTGCCACCGCCCTCGGGGCGCGGCCCGGCGGCGACCTACGGCCCAGGTCACCGCGACCGGTTGCGCCTGATCCGTCGCCTGCAGGAGGCCCATCTGCCCTTGGCGGCGATCCGCACCCAATTGGAGGCGCTCGATGACGCGGGGGTCGCCGCCGCGCTGACCGCGCCGGCGCGCCCCGAGGGCCGCGCCCCGGCGACGGCCTCGGAGTATGTGCGACAGGTCTTGGCGCGTGCCTCGGAGCCCGTGGCCGTGCCGCCCAGTCCCGTCTTGCCGCCCGTGCCGGCCAGTCCGCGCCTCCCCGCGCGCAGTACCTGGGAGCGCATCGCGCTGCATCCGGATCTCGAGCTGCATGTGCGCCGGCCGCTGGCCCATGCCGATCAGCGCCGACTCGACGAATTGCTGGAGCAGGCACAGCGGATCTTCGGCGCCGAGCGCTGATCCGCGACCGACTATGCCAACAGAGCGAGCCCATCAACCCCCAGGAGCAGGAGCTGCCCATGTCCGCCATCGCCAAGCGTTTGTCTGAAGTAGTCGTTGGGAACCCGACCTCGTATCGGAACTTGACCCTCTATCCGCTCTTGGCCGATGGGCCTGACGAGCCGGCGTATCGGCTCCTCGACGCGGCCCTGAGCGACCACAGCGCCCGTGTCACCGAGGTGTCCGAGTCGGGCCACGTCCCGGAGTTGAAGTTCATCAACGAGGGCCTGCGACCGGTGCTGCTCCTCGATGGCGAGGAACTGGTGGGCGCCAAGCAGAACCGGATCCTCAACCTCACGGTGCTGGCACCTGCGCAGAAGACGATCATCATCCCGGTTTCCTGCGTCGAAGCCGGACGCTGGCACGCCTCCAGTGCCGAGTTTTCCGGGGCCAGGCGCGCCCATTTCGCCGCCGGACGGGCGCGCAAAGCCGCCGATGTCAACGTATCGCTGCGCCGGCGCGGTTCCCGTGAGAGCGATCAAGGCGCGGTCTGGCGCGACATCGAGAGGCGCGCGAGACGCATGGGCGTGAGCTCCGGAACCAGCGCCGCCGCCGCACTCTATGAGACCCATCGCCAGCCGCTCGATGCCTTCCGCGCGGCGTTCGTGGCACAGCCGCGTCAATGCGGCGCGCTGTTCGCCCTTCACGGGCGCATCCTCGGGCTCGATCTGTTCGATAGCCCGGCCACCCTGGCCGCAGTCCTGGGCACCTTGGTGGAGAGCTATGCGCTGGACGCGCTCGATGCGAGCCCCGAGACACCGACGCTGACCGAGGCTGACGCCAGCGCCTGGCTCGGCACCATCGCGGCCACCGCCTTTGAGCGGTTTCCCGCCGTGGGGGAAGGCGAGGACTGGCGCTTCGACGGCAAGCATCTGACGGGTGGCGCCTTGGTGAAGGATGGGCGCCTGATCCATCTCTGCGCGTTCCGGATTGGTGGAGCCGAGGACAGCGGCGAGGCCCCGGACCCTGCCGAGCCGAAATCCTTCAGCGTGGCGCTGGCGACCGATCGCGCGCTGATCCGCCGACAAGGGCACAGTCAGCGACTCCTGCAGGTCCATCTCCAGGCGCCCGGCGCCACCGAGACGCCTACCCCGTTGGATCTGGCCCTGGTGCTCGACGCCTCCGACGCCATGAGCGCCGCCCAGTGGACCCAGGCACAGCGCGCCGTGTGGGTCGCGCTGGAGCACCTGGGGCCTGGCGACCGTGTGGCGCTGGTGACCTTCAATGCGGACGCCCAAACCCGGCTGCCGTTGACACCGATTGGCGGGGAGATGCTTCACGCGGTCGCGTCCGTCTTGGAGGATCGCGATCCAATCTGCGGCAAGAATCTCGGTGAAGGCTGGCTGACCGGCTGCGGATTGGTGGGCGCCGAGGGCGATGCGACGCGGCGGCGGCACTGCCTGGTCCTGAGTGCGGGTCAACCCGACGTGGGCATCACGGCACCGGCGACGCTGGCGATACACGCGCGCGCACTGCGTGGGCTCGGCGTGGTGACCAGCACCTTCGGCGTAGGCGATGCCTACCCTGAGTCGCTGCTCCCCCAGTTGGCCGATGCCGGCGGCGGGTGCTTCCAGGACATCGCGGACGCCGAGACGATCCCCTCGGTCATTGGACGCCATGTCGCCGAGCTTTGCGCCGTCGTCAGCGCCCAAACGCACCTGACTCTCACCTGGGAAGCCGATCTGAAGGTCGAGGCGCTGGGTCCCTGGCCGGGAACGGCCGCGAAGCAGGCCCTGAGCCTGGATCTGGGCGACCTGACGAAGGCGCAAACACTGGATCTGCTCCTGCGCGTGCGCTTCCCCGCGGGGGCCAAGAACACCGACTGCCCGCTCAAGGTCGTCGTCAACGATGGGGATCGCCGCCTGGCCGAGGCGCAGATCCACTGGACCTGGGTCGACAGTGCCACACGCCACGCACAACCGCGTCACGCGGAGGTCGAGCATCGCTTTGCCGAGTATCTGGCCCATCAGGCCCGCCGCGAGGCCGTGATCTTGAACCGCGATAGCCAGCTCGATCAGGCGCGCGAGCACCTGTTCAATGCCGCCCAGCGGATTCGCGCTGAAGCGGGCGACCATCCGCGGACGCTCGCCTTGGCCGCGGCGCTCGAGGCTGAGACCGAACGCCACCGCACCGCGCTGCCACCCCGGGAGATCAAGGAGCAGATCAGTCGCTCGGGATCGCTGCTGCGCGGCCGGGGACCGGATGGAGCGCGTCTGCGGATCAATCAGAAACCGCGCCTGCAGTATCTGTCGGTCCTCGACAGTGACGAGCGGGCCGCGCAGGGCCAGGCGTTGCGGGACATGCCGCGCCCCGCCGCGAAGAAGCTGGGCGAATCGGCGTTGGCGGCTCTCAACGACGGTCACTATGCCAACGCGGCGGGTCAACCGGTGGATTGGAGTGCCGCCGTCGCGTCGGCCAAAGCGGCGACGCAGAGTCTGCCACCTGATGCCGCACTGCCGACCGCGCCGCCCCCGGCCTTCGCCACCACGCGGGTGCGCGTGATCAACGCCATGACCCTCGACGCCGCCTGGCGCCTGACCATGACCGGCGCACGGGTCTTGGCGCTCAACTTCGCCAATGGCATCCGGCCCGGCGGTGGCTTCCTGCAAGGGAATCGCGCCCAGGAGAGCGTGCTCTGTCGCTCCAGCGCCCTGTTCGCGACGCTGGACGGCGACCCCATGTACGCCGCCCACGCCGCGCGGCCACAACCCGATTCCACCGACTGGGCGATCCTCTCGCCCGATGTGCCGGTCTTCCGCGACGATGCTGGACGGCCGTGGGACCGGCCCTGGCGGCTGAGCATTCTGACCTGCGCCGCACCCTATGCGCCGACGATCGGCCAAGAGCGGTCCGCCGAGCTCCTGCAGTCCCGCATCCGGCGAATCCTCGCGATCGCTCGTGCCAAGGGTTACACGACGCTGGTGCTGGGCGCCTGGGGCTGTGGGACCTACGGCAATAACCCCGTCCGCGTCGCCGCCGCCTTCCATGCCGCGCTTCGGGAGCAGGCCGGCGCCTTCGAGGAGGTGGTCTTTGCCGTCACCGACTGGACGCCAGAGCCGCGCTTCTTCCTGGCCCCCTTCGCCGCCGAGTTCAAGGCGGACGCCTGACTGTTGTCTGCCAACCCCTGAAACGAGGAGACCATCATGGATACGCTCATCTACCTGCCCTGTCTCGATTCACCGGAACGCGCGGCCCAGTGTCAGGAAGTGTTGGCGATCTCGCGCGAGCGGGCGGCTGATCTGGGCCGCAGCGCCGTTGTCGCGGCCAGGACGGGCGTCTATCACGCGGCCAGTGGCCAGACGGTCGACTGGCGGGCGGCGGTGGCTCGCGCCTGTGCCGCCCAGCGCAGCATTCCGCCCGAGGAGTCGCTGCCAGCGCCGCCGCGCCACGCCGTCCAGCCGACTCAGGTTCAGGTCGCCAACGAAACCACGCTGGCCGCCGCGCGACGGTTGGTGGAGTCGGGCGAGCGGGTTCTGGCGCTGAACTTCGCCAATGGCGTCCGGCCCGGCGGTGGATTCCTCACGGGCGCCCGCGCTCAAGAGGAGGTCTTGTGTCGCTCGAGTGCGCTCTACGCCACGCTCGAAGGCGATCCCATGTACGCCGCCCATGCCGCAAGGCTAGAGCCCGATTCCACGGACTGGGCAATCCTCTCGCCCGATGTCCCGGTGTTTCGCGATGACTCGGGGACGGCGCTCGACGTGCCTTGGGCGCTCAGCATCCTGACCTGCGCGGCGCCCTATGCGCCAAAGATCGGGCAGCCGCGCGCCGGCGATCTCCTGGCTCGGCGCATTCAGCGCGTGCTGGTGATCGCCCGAGCCTACGACTATTCCGCGCTGGTCCTCGGCGCCTGGGGCTGTGGTGCCTTCCATCATGATCCAGCGCGGACCGCCCGCGACTTCCGATCCGCGCTCGAAGGGCACAGTGGAGCATTCGCCCAGGTTGTCTTTGCGATTGCGGACTGGTCAGCCGAGCGGCGGTATCTGGGGCCTTTTCGGGAGGTGTTCGCACCGCACTAGCGATACTGCACCTAGCTCGCGGTGATCGTTTTGCAGTCGACGTCCAGCACCACGTTTGGAGGCCAAGATGGCTATCGAAGGATACTCAAAAAGCATCCGTGATCTCATCATGGGTGATAACTTGCTGTTGGGCTCTTAAGGAGGGAAACGATTCTATGGCATTGCTCGTTCGGGGCATGTACAAACTGATATTGCGCGTGCATGTTCGACAAGAAATCCAACCGCACGCATGGAAGTACCTCCTGACACACTGCGAGGAACGAACGAATTGGGATGGGGAAATCTTTCTGTTTAGCGATATGAATCCCATGGACATGTCAATGATATCAGCGGAAACTACATAATCACTTGTTAGAGCCAGGAATAGAAACATGGGCATACCAAAAGATATTGTCGAAGCACGTTCATTTCTTGAGCAGGCGGAGAAGGAGACTAATCCTGATAGAAAAGTTGAGGAATTGAAAGAAGGTATAGACTTGCTTGATCTATACATTGAAGAAAATCCAGAAGCATCAGACGAAATCGCAACATGTATGAGAAATATACGCAGATCTCATACCCGGCGCCTTTTATCACAACTACTATCAATTAAGAATATTGAAATAGATACGTGGTTTGAATATGTGGTTTTGTTAAAAACCAAGCTCAACGAAGAGATGGATTATGCAATTGAAAATGACCAGGAATTAAAGAAGAATTATGATCAATTCTGGAATGTGTATTCAGACGTTCTAAAAGAAGCATTGAAAGATTATGCAAAGTCGTGTGCGACATGCACTCACTCAAAGGAGCCGTCCATGTCCACTAGACATGTTCCTTTATAATTTTTCTTAACCTACTGAACAACATAGTCATTTTTG
>JAVMKJ010000184.1:0-2508 GCA_031732855.1 Candidatus Competibacter sp. | reverse complement strand
CAGACCAAAATGGTGCGGAAAATCCGCGTGGCCGTGAGCCTGGTGGGCAATCACGGCGGCATCTATCGCGAAGCGGGACCGCTTTACGTGGAGACCGCGCAGGAAGTGTTCGAAGCGGTGCAACTCCTCCGGACCCGACTGATCAAGTCGCTGCTTTCCGGTGTTGGCTAAGCGCGGCAAGAAACCGCCATGACCGACCGTCTTCCGCTTCGTTCGCTCCCCACCGTGACTCCAATATCCGCTCCAACCGACGCAGCTTGAACTCATCAGGTTGCGTCGTTCTTCCCGTCCTTTCCCGACCGGGCCGTCCTATTTGGCCAGATTGATCCGCGACGGTGTTTCCCCGAAAACATCCCGGTAGCTGGCGTATATCGCGCAGACGGTCACCGGGCCCAGCACGAGGAAACCGAGTCCGAACGGAATGATCGCGACCACCGCCAGCACCAGATAAATCAACCCAAACACCAACAGTGGCAGCATGTTGATCCAGCAGGCGGCGACGCTGTCCTGCGCGGCCGGCCAGGCGTTCTGGCCCGCCAGCATCACCAGCGGAACTCCGTAGAACAGCGCCATTGCCACCAGAAAACCGACAACCACCACGATCAAAACGGCAACCAAACCGGCGCCCGCCAGCAGACCACCCATCGCCTCGGCCGGCATGTTCGTACCCATGCTGTCCAGCGCCACGCCCACGAAAACACTACCCCCCAGAAACACCATCACGACCAACCCCATCAACACGTAACCGGCCACGCCGATCAGCCCGAGCAGAACCAAGGGCCCCATCCGCTCCTGATCCTGAAAGCCCCGAAACAGATGGCCGATTTCCAGCGTCTCCCCGCGTGCTTGGGCCGCCGCGCCGTACACCATTCCTCCGCCCAAAACCGGGCTCAGCAGGGCGTGGGCCAGCATGCCCACGAAGGGAATCAACGACAACACCACGGAAATGCCGAGATAGATCAGCATGATCACGATCCAAATTCCGGGCGCCTGGGCGAACAACCGCCAGCCTTCGACGATCCAGCCCCAGCCCCGGCCCGCATCCGCACGAATTACAGTCATAAACGCCACCCTCCCGCTGGACGAACAGATTTGGCCAGCATAGCGTAACGTCGCCGCCCGGTAACCCCACCCGTGCCAACCCGAGCAATAAAAAAGCCCACCGGCCAGCGCCGGCGGGCTCTCTCTTACAGCCGGGCGGGTCGAACCGCCCGGCCCACCGATCCCAACAGGCTACAGCGCCTCGAAGATCCCCGCGGCGCCCATGCCGGTGCCGATGCACATCGTCACCATGCCGTACTTCCCGCCGCGCCGACGCAGGCCGTGCACCAGGGTGGCCACACGGATCGCGCCGGTCGCGCCCAGCGGATGGCCGAGCGCGATCGCGCCGCCCAGCGGATTGACCTTGGCCGGGTCCAGCTCCAGATCGCGGATCACCGCCAGACTCTGCGCGGCGAAGGCCTCGTTCAACTCGATCCAGTCCAGATCGGACCGTTTCAATCCGGCCAGATCCAGCGCTTTCGGAATCGCCGCGATCGGGCCGATGCCCATGATCCGCGCCGGCACGCCGGCCACGGCATAGCTGACGAAGCGCGCCAGCGGCTTGAGGTTGAGTTGCTCGACCATCCGCCCGCTCATCAGCATCACCGCGCCGGCGCCATCGCTCATCTGCGAACTGTTGCCGGCCGTGACGCTGCCGCGGGCGGCGAACACCGGCTTCAGCTTGGCCAGGGCTTGCAGGTTGCTGTCAGGACGGGGACCTTCGTCGTTCTCCACCACCCGCTCGCGGATTTTTACCTGCATGGTCCTGCTGTCCGGCAGGCGGTCGATCACCGTGTAGGGCAGGATTTCCTGCCCGAACTCGCCGCCGGCGATGGCGGCGGATGCCCGGCGATGGCTTTCCACCGCGAACGCATCCTGATCCTCGCGCGAAATCTTCCACTCCTGCGCGACCTTCTCCGCCGTCAGACCCATGCCGTAGGCGATGCCGATGTTCTCGTCCTTGGCAAACACCTCGGGATTGAGGGCGATCTTGTTGCCGCCCATCGGAATCATGGTCATGGTTTCCGTGCCGGCGGCGATCATCGCGTCGGCCTCGCCCAGCCGGATGCGGTCGGCGGCCTGCGCCACCGCCTGCACGCCGGACGCGCAGAAGCGGTTGATGGTCATGCCCGGCACGCTGTCCGGCAACCCGGCCAGCAACAGGCCGATGCGGGCCACGTTCATGCCCTGCTCGCCTTCCGGCATGGCGCAGCCGACGATTACGTCGCCGATCAATTTCGGGTCCAGCCCCGGACATCGATCCACTACCCCGCGCAGCACGTGGGCCAGCAGATCGTCCGGCCGGGTGTTGCGGAACACGCCGCGCGCCTTGCCCACCGGCGCGCGCGTCGCGGCCACGATATAAGCATCCTGAATTTGCCTGCTCATCGTTAATTCTCCCACCAATCAGTTACGCAGCGGCTTGCCGGTCTTGAGCATGTGCTCGATCCGGGCCTGGGTCAGCGG
>JAVMKJ010000183.1:0-12757 GCA_031732855.1 Candidatus Competibacter sp. | reverse complement strand
GCCAGGCCGCGCCCGACCATGGCGGTGTCGGGCGTGTTTGCGCTGAGTTACGGCGCGTTTCGGTTTCTCGTGGAATTCGTCCGCCAACCGGACGTGCAACTCGGCTATCTCGCCTTCGGCTGGCTGACCATGGGGCAATTGCTGTCGCTGCCGTTGATCGCAGTCGGGGCGATCCTGCTGGCGCTGGCGTATCGCCGGAAAGCGGCATGAACCGGAGCGCGGGCGACGTCCTGAGACTCATCCGGGCGCGAACCGGAAGCGATCAGCCGGCCTTGATCCGTTCGAAACCGGCCAAAGCCTCGGTGCGACTCGCGGCGAAATCCACCACCGGGTTTGGATAATCCAGCCCCGGCGTGAAGCCGCTCGCCTGCTGTTCGGCGGGTGATAGCGTCCACGGCTGGTGGATGGCTGGGGCCGGCAGTCTGGCCAGTTCGGGAATCCAGCGGCGGAGGTAGGCGCCATCCGGGTCGAACTTCAGCCCCTGAAGGATGGGGTTGAAGATGCGGAAGTAGGGCGCGGCGTCGGTGCCACAGCCGGCGGTCCATTGCCAGCCGAGGGTGTTGCTGGCCAGATCGGCGTCCACCAGCGTGTCCCAGAACCAGCGGGTGCCCTCCTGCCAGGGGATGCGGCAGTTCTTGATCAGGAACGAGGCCACCAGCATCCGCGCCCGGTTATGCATCCAGCCGGTGCGCCACAATTGCCGCATTCCGGCATCCACCATGGGATAGCCGGTTTGTCCCCGCTGCCAGGCACGCAATAAATCGCCGTGGTCACCGCGCCACGGATAGGCGGCGAAACGTTCCTGCAAGGGTTGCTCCGGGGTGTGGGGCCAGTGATAGAGGACGTAATGGGCGAATTCCCGCCAGCCGATTTCCCGCAGGAACGTTTCCGCGCCCTTGTCGCCCAGCGGATCGTCGCCGGTGGCGTTGGTGGTCGCCGCCCAGATTTGGCGGGGGCCGATCTCGCCGAAGTGCAGGTACGGCGACAGCCGCGATACGCCGTCGCGGCCCGGCCAGTCGCGCCAGCGGGCATAGCCGGCCAGCGCCGTTTCACAGAACCGGTCCAGTCGCGTCAGCGCGCCGGCCTCGCCGGGTTGCCAGGCGGCGGCCAGCTCCTCGTCCCAGCGAATGCGCGGCAGCAGTTCCAGGGCGGTCAACGGCAGCGAATCGGGCCAGCGTTCGGGGCCGGGGAGCGGCGGGACCGGCAGCGGCGCGGGGGGTGGAAGTTGCCGCAGGCAGGCTTTCCAGAACGGCGTGAAGACCTGATAAGGCGTTCCATCCGCTTTCAGAAGGGTCCAGGGCTCGATCAGCAGCGCCGCCCGATGGCTTTCGGCGGCGATGCCGTCCGCGCGCAACGCCGTTTTCACGGCGCGGTCGCGGGCGATGGTGGCCGGCTCGTACAGCCGGTTCCAGTACGCCGCCGCCGCTCCAGTTTCCCGCAGCAATTCGCGCAGCGCCGACAGGCTGTTGCCCTGGCGCAGGATGAGCCGCGAATTCCGCCGCTTCAAGGTCTCGTCCAGGGCCACCAGGCTGTGATGAAGCCACCAGCGCGAGGCGGCGCCCGGTTCCCAGGGCGCTTCCTCGTGGGGGGCGTGGATGTAAACCGGAACGATCCGCTCGTGCTCGGATGCGGCGCGGTGCAGGGCAGGATTATCGGTCAGCCGCAAATCGCGGCGCAACCAGACGAGCGCGGTCGACATGGCGGGTCGGGCGAGCGGTGGGTGGAGATCGATGATATTCCGCAACTAAACCGTTCCGGGACAGTCTCTATGATGTTCGATCAGACTCCAAACCACTTTGCCAGGAGAGTTGCGGCTTATGTATTTGTGTATCTGCAAAGCGCTGACCGACAAGCAAATCAATCAGGCCGTCGATCTAGGTGCCCGCACCTTCGGCGACCTGAGCGCCCGATTCGGGATCGGTACCGAATGCGGCAAGTGCGTCGATAGCATACGCGAATTTCTCGATGCCTGTCTTGCCGCTCCACCGCCAGCCGCCGTGCATGAGATTCCGCCGCCGTCCGCCGCCGTCCCGGTCCCGGTGCCGTCCGCCGCCGATGCCACCCCAGAACGGGCGGCCTGGTTCGCGATCGATCTATAAATCCAACTTCAAGCCGTCAATCGTGTCACTGCCCCACCGATCGGTCGCCAGCGTGGTTCGGACTGCTGTAGCCAACGGTTTCGTGATACGATTTCTCAAATTGTGTGTCGCGCCCAAGCCAGCGGAACCCGCCCGGGCGCCCCACCGTGCCTTGGACTCAGAACGAAAAACTCAGGGGAGTCGCCGATGCTGATTTACAATCTTTTTCCCTTGCTGGCCGGTCCTTGCGGGAACTGGGAACCGCATCTCGAGCGGGCCGCCGACATGGGTTTCGACTGGATTTTCGTCAACCCCGTCCAGAAAACCGGCTCCTCGGGCAGCCTGTATTCCATCGCCGACTATTTCCAGCTGAATCCCCTGCTGGTGGATTCGAGTTCCAAACTCAGCCCCGAGCAGCAGCTGCGGGCGGCGCTTGCCGCGGCCGAAAAACTGGGCCTCAAGGTGATGGTGGATCTCGTCATCAATCATTGCGCCTTCGATGCGGAGGTGACGCGCCAGCATCGCGAATGGTTCGCCCAGGAAAACGGCAACATCGCCCATCCGTTCTGCATGGAGGACGGCCACAAGGTGGTATGGGGCGACCTGGCCCGCTTCGATCACCAGCATACCTCCGATCCGGAAGGGCTCTACCGCTTTTTCCACAAGATCGTCGAATATCTGTTGCAACTGGGTTTCAAGGGTTTCCGTTGCGACGCGGCCTATCAGATTCCGGGGCATATCTGGAGCCGGTTGATTCGCGAAATCCGGCAAAAATACCCCGACACGGTATTTACCGCCGAAACCCTGGGTTGTACCGCCGATCAGACCAAGCAAACCGCCCAGGCCGGTTTCGATTACGTCTTCAACAGTTCCAAATGGTGGGATTTCCACGGCGCCTGGCTGATGGAGCAGTACCAGTTGGTGCGCGAAATCGCGCCATCCATCAGCTTCCCCGAAAGCCACGATACCGACCGGTTGTTCCAGGAAGTCAACGGCAACGTGGCGGCGATGAAGCAGCGCTATCTGTTTTCCGCCCTGTTTTCCGCTGGGGTCATGATCCCCATCGGCTTCGAGTATGGATTCCGGCGCCGGCTGCACGTGGTCAACACCCGTCCGGGCGATTGGGAACAGCCGAACGTGGATTTGTGTGAATTCATCACCCACGTCAACGCCATCAAGCGCCAGTATTCGGTCTTCCGGGAGGATTGCCCGACTCACGTCCTGCCCTACCAGAATCCCAACATTCTGGTCATGTGGAAGGCCTCGGCCCGGACCCACGAAGAAGCGCTGATCATCCTCAACAAGGATCCCTGGAACCATCAGTACTTCTACGCCGAAAACCTGGGCACTTACGTTCAGGCGGGTGCTCCGCTCGTGGATGTGTCCCCCGAGTATGGCATGGAACACATCCCTCGACCGTTTTCCTATGACTTGCGGCCGGGACAGGCTTTCGTGTTGGTCACGAGTCGCGATCATCTGCCACACTAGGCAACGGGGCGCGAGCGCGGTCCGTGCTTTCCGGATGAAGGCATACCGGACCGTCACGCCCGCGCCCGGAATACGAAAATAAGGACGGAAGCTATGTATATCGTGCAGATTGCTCCTGAATGCGCCCCCGTGGCCAAGGTCGGCGGCCTGGCCGATGTGATCTTCGGCCTGAGCCGGGAACTGGAAATCCGCGGCAACGAGGTCCACATCATCTTGCCGAAGTACGACTGCATGCGCTACGACCATATCTGGGGCCTGCAAGTCAGCATGAAGGATCTGTGGGTGCCCTGGTACAACGGCGCCATTCATTGCTCGGTGTGGTTCGGTTTCGTGCATGGCCGCAAATGCTTCTTCATCGAACCCCATTCCCAGGACAACTTCTTTAACCGCGGTCACTTCTACGGCTTCTCGGACGATGTCAGCCGGTTCGCGTTCTTCAGCAAGGCGGCGCTGGAATTCCTGCTCAAGGACAACCGCCGGCCCGATATCATCCATTGCCACGACTGGCAGACCGGGCTGGTGCCGGTGCTGCTGTTCGAACAGTACGCTCACGCCGGAATGCATTGGCAGCGGGTCTGCTACACCATCCACAATTTCAAGCATCAGGGCCTGACTGGCGAATACGTGCTGTGGGCGACGGGGCTGACCAACATCGCGCACTATTTCAACTTCGATCGCTTGCGCGATAACTTCAACCATACCGCCGTCAGCCTGATGAAGGGCGGCATCGTCTATTCGAACTTCGTCACCACGGTGTCGCCGACTCATGCCCACGAGGCGCGCTTCACCGATCAGGGCAGCGGCTTGAACCATACCCTGAACGTGCATCAGAGCAAGTTTGGCGGCGTGCTGAACGGCATCGATTACGATGTCTGGAATCCGGAGATCGATCCACACATTGCCAGCCGGTACAACATCGAAACCCTGGACCAGAAGTACGCCAACAAGGAAGCGCTGCGCGACCGATTGTGGCTGAGCAAGGATTTCAAGCCGATCATCGCCTACGTGGGCCGGCTCGACAGCCAGAAAGGCGTCCATCTCATCCATCACGCCATTTTCTACGCCCTGCGCAACAACGCCCAGTTCGTGCTGCTTGGCTCCAGTCCGGAGCCCCACACCAACCATCATTTCTGGAACCTCAAACGGCATCTCAACGATAGCCCGGATTGTCATCTGGAACTGGGTTTCGACGAGGAGTTGTCGCATTTGATCTACGCTGGAGCGGACATGATCGTCATGCCCAGCTTGTTCGAGCCGTGCGGCCTGACCCAGATGATCGCGCTGAAGTACGGCACGGTGCCGATCGTGCGAGAGGTCGGCGGCCTGAAGGACACGGTGTTCGACAAGGACTATTCCCACAAGCCGTTCGAGGAACGCAATGGTTACGTCTTCCAGGGCGCCGACCATGCTGGTATCGAGTCGGCCATGCACCGCGCCATCGCGCTGTGGTTCGCCTATCCGGACGATTTTCGCCGCTTGATGATTCACGGCATGAGCTACGATTATTCGTGGTCCCGGCCCGGTCAGGATTACCTGAACATTTACGAGCACATCCGCTGCAAGTAAGCCGGTACCGGTACGGCGCGCGAACCGTTGCGACAACGCACGAATAACCTAAGGGGTCAAACCCTTCGGGATCCCGGTCCTCCGGGATCCCCCCAGCCAACCACCAGCCAGGAGATCATCCCCCATGAGTCAGCTTCCGGAATACGTTGACGGTCTGCCGAACATCTGCGGTTCGGAACCGCTCGTGGAAAAGACCCTCCGCGACAGCCGCGACCGGTCGGTGTTCCTGCCGGAAAGCCGGATCGACTTTGCTCGAATTCGCGCCGCCTGCGCCATTGCCCTGCACATGCACCAACCTCTGATCCCCGCCGGTGGCGGCGACCTGCGCGCCGCGGCGATCATCAGCAATCTCAAGTACATGATGGATAACCAGGGTATCGGCGATAACCACAATGCTCCAGTGTTTCATTGGTGCTACAAACGGATGGGCGAGTTCATCCCGCAACTCATTCACGAGGGCAAGGAGCCGCGGGTGATGCTGGAATATTCCGGCACCCTGTTCCACGGAATGCGCGCTATGGGACTGAACGACGTATTCGATGCCCTCAAGAACGCGACCTGCAATCCGGAGTACCGGCGCGCGGTGGAATGGCTGGGCTGCCCTTGGGGTCACGCCGTGGCGCCTTCGACTCCGGCGCAGGACTTCCGGTTGCACGTCAAGGCCTGGCAGCACCATTTCGCCGCCATCTTCGGGCTGGAGGCACTGGAACGGGTGCGGGGTTTCTCGCCCTCGGAAATGGCGTTGCCCAACCATCCCGACATCGCCTACGAGTACGTCAAGACTCTGGTGGATTGTGGTTATCAGTGGCTGCTGGTGCAGGAACACACCGTGGAGCGGCCCGAGAACGGCTCGGGGCCGGAGAAAAAGCACCTGCCGCACCGACTGGTCTGCACCAATTCCAAGGGCGAGACCGCCAGCATCATCGCCATCATCAAGACCCAGGGCAGCGATACCAAGCTGGTGGCGCAGATGCAGCCCTACTACGAAGCCAAGAGCCTGTCGCGCTGGGAACTGGCGGGGAAATCGGTGCCGCCACTGGTGACCCAGATCGCCGACGGCGAGAACGGCGGGGTGATGATGAACGAGTTTCCCGGCAAGTTCATGGATTCGGTGCGCGAGGCTTCGGGGTCGGATACCCCATTGATGAACGCGACCGAGTATCTGGAGCACCTGTTCGCGTCGGGAATCAGGGAAACTGATTTACCAGCGCTCCAGCCGTTGCTTCAGAAACGGATCTGGGATCGATTCCAACCGGGCGGCGGACCGGAGAAGCTGGAAAAGCTGATCGCCGACCTGAAGAAGGAAGACGGCCGTTTCCACATGGAAGGCGGCAGCTGGACCAACGACATTTCCTGGGTACGGGGCTACGATAACGTGCTCGGTCCGATGGAGAAGGCCAGTTCGCAGTTCTACGAGAAAGTGCTGAAACCGGGCGTGTCCCCCACCGACCCGCGCTATCGCAACGCGCTGTTCCACTTGATGTGTTCGCAGACCAGTTGCTACCGATACTGGGGGCAGGGGTTGTGGACCGATTACGGCCGCGAAATCTGCCGGCGGGCCAGCAGTATCGCCGAAACCGATTTTTAATTGTTGGGGGCATTCAGCCAAGGCCGTTCCCAATATTATCATTATAAAAAATAGGGTGGTGGCAAGCGGCGAGGTGGTTCCCGCCGCCTGTTGCCACGACCCATCACAGGAGGAACCGAACCATGATGGACACCCTTTATCACGCGCTGGTCCTGAACCTGCATCAGCCTCATGGCAATCTCGAACACCTGCTGGAACACAACGAATGGGAAGCCAAGGAAATCCTGTTCGCGATGGACCGGATTCCCCGTTCGCTGGCGGATTACCAGGATATCGGCCGGGTGCATCTGGCGTTGTCCGGCACCTTGCTGGAAACCTTGACGAATCCGGATTTTCAGAACCGGGCCCACGGCATGGTCGATTGCGGCTCGCTGCTCTGGCATCTGCGGGATAACCAGAGCATCGACATGCTCGGAACCGCTTACTATCATCCGGTTCTGCCGCTGGTTCCTCCGGCTGATTGGGAAGCGCACCTGGAACGGTGGCGGGGAATGGCGCGCCGGCTGTTTTTCCGCAGCGATTTCCAGGGATTCTGGCCCCCGGAGATGGGTTTCTGCATGGAGATGATCCCGTTGTTGCGGCGTTCTGGTTACCGCTTCGTGCTGGTCGACAGCGAACACGCACAGCCGGTCACGTCGATGCGTTGGGAGGAATTGCGCTACCGGCCCCACGTCGCCCGCTTCGGCGGCGAGGAGATCATCGTCATCGTGCGCGATCGCGATTTGTCGAATGCCCAGGAATCGGGCATGGAGTATGAGTGGTTCGATCGAGAGGTCCGGGAACGCACCAAGAGTTGCGACTTCCCGCCCCTGGTCACCACCTGCTCCGATGGGCAGAACGGCGGCTGGTTCCGCAACGTCACCCCCGGCAGCAATTTCTGGGATGTCTTCTACAGGCCGCTGATGGAAAAGGCGCGGGTCGGAAACAATGCGATTCAGCCGACCTTCATCAAGGATTATCTCGACCGCTTCGGCGCGCATGGCGAGGTCGCGGTCGGGCCGGGCGCGTGGAATACCGGCTGGCACAACGGCCGCGATTTTGTCCAGTGGACCGGCACGCAGGCGCAAAAAGATGCATTGACTCGGGTGGACGAGATCAGCCAGGCGGTGCAGGCGGCGCTACGCAATGCGACCCATATCGGTTCGCGCAATCCGGAATTGCTGGATCTGCTGGAGGAAGCACGCTGGCGGGTGCTGCGGGCGGAAACCAGCTGTAATTTCTTCTGGGGCGATGCCTGGGTCATGCGCTGTCACGCCGATCTCGATCAGGCTTGCGAGTGCCTGGAACGGGCCAATTCCCGCTTCAACTGAGCAAGGTGTTTTGGTGGCGAGACATGCGGTTGCGCCTCGGCTCGCCGCTCAGAGCATCTCCCGAATCTTTTCGCGCAGCTTGGGCATGTCCAACAGCCCGAGCCGGTAATGTACGATTCGGCCTTGCGGCGAGATCAGCACCGTGGTCGGAGTCAGCCGCACGTTGTCGAATTCCTGGGCGATGCGCGCTTGGGTATCCAGCACGATGGGGTAGGGGACTTGTCGTTGCCTTACCAGCGCGCGCACCTGCTCTGGTGGATCGTAGGCCATCGCCACGCCGATGATTTCCAATCCCTTCGCGTTGAGTTCCCGGTAAAGCTCGATCAGATGCGGCATTTCCTCGATGCAGGACGGGCAGGTGGTGGCCCAGAACGTCACCAGCACCGGCTTGCCGCGTAACTGTTCCAGCGTCAGGGTACGGCCGTCGAGGGTTTGGCCGACCAGTGGCGGCGCTTGACGCAAGCCGGCGGGGATGAACCAGACTAAGGCAGATGCCACGATCACCGCAATGACGATGCCGGCGATGACGGTTTCTTTGTTTGGCTTCACGGGTCGAACCTCCTGCGGGTCGATGCTCGATGCTCGATGCGGGTAACGGCCGTGCGCCGGAATAAGACCGCGGCGACCATCGAAAGTCGCCATTATGCCAGAGCGGGTCTGGTTTGCGCGGGGTGGCGAACACCGTATGATACGAACTTTCGGATGATTTGATTGTGGGTGGACTGAAGACATGATCAGGGCGGGGATCGTCGGTGGGACCGGTTATACCGGCGTCGAACTGCTGCGGTTGCTGGCGGCGCATCCGACGGTGGAACCGGCGGTGATCACCTCGCGCGGCGAGAAGGGCGTTCGGGTCAGCGAGCTGTTTCCCAACCTGCGCGGCCGGGTGGATTTGACCTTCGTCGAGCCGGACGCCGCCGCGCTCAAGGATTGCGACGTGGTGTTCTTCGCCACGCCCAACGGCACCGCCATGAAAAGCGTGCCGGCATTGCTGGGGGCTGGGGTCAAGGTGATCGATCTGGCGGCGGATTTCCGCTTGCGACGAGCTGGGGACTGGGAACAATGGTACGGCATGCCGCACGCCTGTCCGGAACTGCTGGCGGAAGCCGTCTATGGCCTGCCCGAGGTCAACCGCCAGGCGATCCGCGGCGCCCGACTGGTGGCCAATCCCGGCTGTTATCCCACGGCGGTGCAACTCGGTTTCCTGCCGCTGCTGGAAGCTGGAGTGGTCGATACCCAGTCGTTGATCGCCGACGCCAAGTCCGGAGTCAGCGGCGCCGGTCGCAAGGCCGAAGTCGGCATCCTGTTGTGCGAGGCCGGCGATAACCTTAAGGCCTACAACGTGCCGGCGCACCGCCATCTGCCGGAAATTCGCCAAGGCTTGGCAGCGGTGGCTGGTGGGCCGGTGGAACTGGTATTCGTGCCTCATTTGACGCCGATGATTCGCGGCATTCACGCCACTCTGTACGCGACCCTGAGCGAGCCCGACGCGAATTTGCAGGCGCTGTTCGAGCGGCGCTACGCCGACGAGCCGTTCGTGGACGTGCTGCCGCCGAAGTCGCATCCGGAGACCCGCAGCGTGCGTGGAGCGAACCAGTGCCGGCTGGCGGTGCATCGGCCTCGGAACGGCCGGACCGTGGTCGTGCTGTCGGTGATCGACAACCTGGTCAAGGGCGCGGCGGGTCAGGCGGTGCAGAACATGAACCTGATGTTCGGGCTACCGGAAACCGCTGGACTGGAGGGTATCGCGCTGCTCCCTTGAGTCCGGACGCGCGATGGAGTATCAGGATGGCGCCAATGAGAACGGCTTTGGAGTCCCGCGCTTTGGGTTGCCTGCTGGGCTCGGCAGTCGGCGACGCCGTCGGCACGACCCTGGAGTTCAGCCGTCGCGACAGTTATCCCCCCTTGACCGATATGGTCGGGGGCGGGCCGTTCCAGCTTAAGCCCGGGCAGTGGACCGACGATACCGCGCTGGCGCTTGCTCTGGGCGAATCGCTCTGCGCCCGCGGTGGCCTGGATCTCCGGGATTTGATGGAGCGCTTCGTCGCGTGGTACCGGGAAGGGCGGTATTCCTGCACCGGAACCTGCTTCGACATCGGCACGGCGACCCGGCAGGCGTTGCAACGCTTCATGGCGACCGGCGATCCCGAAGCAGGCTCGCGCTCGGCGTGGAGCGCCGGCAATGGCTCGTTGATGCGACTGGCGCCGGTGCCCGTCTTCCATCACGATGATCGGGTGGCCGGCGTCGAAGCGGCTCGCCGGCAGAGCTTGGCCACTCACGGCGCGACGGATGCGGTGGACGCCTGCGGTGCCTATGCGGAACTGCTGATTCTGGCCATCAACGGTTGCCCCAGGGACGAAGTGCTGGCGCGAGCCATTCCCGGTCTGACGCTGGCGATAGCGGGGGTGATCGGTGGTTCCTGGCGCGACAAGCGACGCGAGCAGATCAGTTCATCGGGCTATGTGGTGCACAGTCTGGAAGCGGCGCTTTGGTGCGTGGCGCGCGCCATGGATTTCCGGGATGCGGTGCTGTTGGCCGCCAATCTGGGCGATGACGCCGATACCGTGGCGGCGATCGCCGGACAATTGGCCGGGGCGCTTTGGGGCGTCGAAGCCATCCCGTCCGAGTGGCTCGAGAAACTGGCCTGGCGGGAGGAGATCGAGCGGCTTGGGTTGCGGCTGCTGGAGCGCGGCCAAACTATTCTTGACCCTAAAGGTCAACAATCGGACAATTCTTCAACTTTTTGAAAGAGGATAGAGCCATGAGCGCCACCGTCGACAATTTCACCCCCACCGACAACCCGCTGCTGTTCACCGATGCCGCGGCGCTGAAGGTCAAGGAATTGCTGGAAGAAGAGGATAATCCCAACCTGATGCTGCGGGTGTTCATTTCGGGCGGTGGCTGTTCCGGTTTCCAGTACGGTTTCACTTTCGACGAGGTTACGAGCGACGGCGATACCGTGGTGGAAAACCACGGGGTGAAGCTGTTGATCGATCCGATGAGCTTCCAGTATCTGGTCGGTGCCGAAATTGACTACACGGAAGGGCTGGAAGGCGCTCAGTTCGTTATACGCAATCCCAACGCCGTCACCACCTGCGGTTGCGGTTCGTCCTTTTCCGCCTGATCCCCGCCGACGAGCGGGATGGTGGTCCCGCTCGAACCGAATCAATTCCTCCCGAAATCCCTAATCTGTCGCACCGTCGAACCCCAGTGGTTCGTCCGGCGTACGTTTGGCCAGTCAGGCACGGCGGGTGGCTTCATGGAAGCCGGATTTATCCCGCGAGCCGCCGTGGAGATGGAATTTTTTCATTTGTTGAGGGCTGTTCATGCACGCGGTTGATGAATCGCTGGAACTGATCCAGCGCGGAGCGGTGGATCTCCTGCTCGAGGAGGACCTGGTCGAACGGCTCAAGGCCGGCCGGCCGCTGCGGGTCAAGGCCGGCTTCGACCCGACCGCTCCGGACCTGCATCTGGGCCATACCGTGCTGATCAACAAGCTCCGCCAGTTTCAGGAACTCGGCCATCACGTCATGTTCCTGATCGGCGACTTCACCGGCATGATCGGCGACCCGACCGGCAAGAACGCCACCCGCAAGCCGCTGACGCGCGAAGAGATTCTGACCAACGCCAGGACCTACCAGGAACAGGTGTTCAAGATTCTCGATCCCGCGGAAACCGAGGTCCTGTTCAACTCGGCCTGGTTCGACCGAATGACGCCCACCGACTTCATTCATTTGGCGGCCAAGCATACCGTCGCCCGGATGCTGGAGCGGGACGACTTCGGCAAGCGCTATGCCAGCGGCCAGCCTATCGCCATCCATGAATTCCTGTATCCGCTGGTCCAGGGTTACGACTCGGTGGCCATGCGAGCGGATGTCGAGCTGGGCGGCACCGACCAGAAGTTCAATCTGCTGGTCGGTCGCGAATTGCAGAAACACTACGGCCAGCCGCCGCAAATCGTTCTGACCATGCCGATTCTGGAGGGGCTGGACGGGATGCGGAAAATGTCGAAGTCGCTGGGGAACTACGTCGGCATCCGCGACGAGCCGAACGAGATGTTCGGCAAGCTCATGTCGATATCCGACGAACTGATGTGGCGCTACTTCGAGTTGCTGAGCTTCCACCCGACCCACGAGATCGCGGGATGGCGGCGTCAGGTCGATCGTGAAGGACTGAACCCGCGGGATGTCAAATTCAAGCTGGCCGAGGAACTGGTGGCCCGGTTCCATGGCGTCGAAGCGGGCCGGCATGCGCTGGCGGCATTCATCGAGCGCTTTCAGAAGGGGGCGCTGCCCGAGGAACTGACCGAGGTACAGGTGCGATCCCGCGATGGTCGACTGCCGATCGCCAATCTGCTCAAGGAGGCCGGTTTGGCGGCGAGTACTTCGGATGCGCTGCGATTGATCCAGCAGGGCGCGGTACGGATCGATGGCGAGCGCATCGAAAGCCGCGACCTGGAATTGGCCGCCGGCAGCAGGCATGTCTATCAGATCGGCAAGCGGCGGGTAGCGCGGGTCGAGGTGCTGTGACGGATGTTTCTGAAGATTTCGTGAAGGAAAGTTGACAGGCGGATTTCCGTCTCTATAATGCGCCCTTCCCTTGGCCGTGCTGTCGGGCGTGGTCCAGGAGGGTGAGGCAAGCGAGAAGTCATGCCGATCCTTGCAAAATCGGTTTCCCAGGTTATAATGATTGTCTTCCTGTCGTAGGGGCAGGGAGGGAGTAGAGT
>JAVMKJ010000182.1:0-12813 GCA_031732855.1 Candidatus Competibacter sp. | reverse complement strand
AGCGGAATGCCTCCCCACCGCGCTTCGGCCAGGAAGCTCGTGTCCAGACGCGGCAACACCCACATGGACATGACCAGATTCACGAGGATCACCACGATCAGCGGGAGGATAGCCACCAGGATCGGGGGACCGGATTCGCTATGATGGCCGCGATGCACCTCGGGCGGGTCAAACGCGCCGGCGGTCGTGGCCCGTTCGCGCACCAGGGTGTCCTCGGCGGCGTTATCGGGAGCCACGAGGGCGTCGCCATAGCCTTCACCCTTGCGGCGGGCGATGGCCTCGGCGCGCGCCAGCCACCACAGGCCGAAGCCCAGCATGATGACAGCCGCGATGATGCCCAACCCCGGCGCGGCGAAGGGCGTGGTGCCGAAAAACGGCATGGGAATCGCGTTCTGGATCGCCGGCGTGCCCGGCAAGGCGGACATGGTGAAGGTCGAGGTACCGAGGGCAATGGCGGCCGGCATCAGCCGATTTGGGATATCGGCCGCCCGAAACAGGGCCTGGGCCATCGGTCCGATCACGAAGAAGGCGACGAACAGGCTCACGCCGCCGTAAGTGACCAATGCGCCCGCCAGCACGACCGCCAGCATGGCCCGGCGCGGCCCGAGCCGTTCGGTCATGAAGCGGGCGATGGTCGAGACCGAGCCGCTGTCGTCCATGAGTTTCCCGAACACGGCGCCGAGGAGAAACAGCGGAAAGAACTGGGCGAGAAAGCCGCTCGCCGAAATCATGAAGGTTTGCGTCCAGTGCGCCAGCAGCGGTTCTCCCGCCGCGAGCGCGGCGATCAGCGCCGCCGCCGGCGCGAGGACCAGAATGCTCCAGCCTCGAAACGACAGCCAGATCAGGACCCCGAGGCCGAGTAGAATGCCTGACAATCCCATGAGTTAGATGCCCTCCAACAGCGCGTCGAGGTCGAGCGTCGAGCGCACGCCCAGATCGGCCCCGTGAGCGTCCAGAAACGCTTCGGCGGCGCGGCGACCCTTGTCGCGGATTCGGCAAAAAAACGCCCACTCGGCCAGAACCTTCGAGGAGGAACTGAGTTGGGTCATCTCTTCGCTGGCGATCCGGTGAACGCGCATTTTGGCCCAAACCTCACCTTCGCTATGGCCGGGGTCCGCGACCTTCCGCAGCAGCGCCGCCGCCCGCAGTTCCTTGATCAAGTTCGAGTTGAAGGCGATTTCGTTCAGCCGGTTGTGGATTTCGCGCGCCGTCTTGGGCGTCCCGGGGCGTTCGACCGGATTGATCTGGATCAGAATGGTGTCTTCGGAGGTGCATTCGCGCACCAGCGGCGCCATGGACGGGTTACCGGAGTAACCGCCGTCCCAATAGGCTTCACCGTCGATCTCCACCGCCTTGAACATCGTCGGCAGGCACGCCGAGGCGAGCAGGACGTCGGGCGTGAGATCGGCGTTGCGGAAGATGCGGCCGCGACCGGTACGCACGTTGGTGGCGGTCACGAACAGGCGCATCGGGGCGCTGGCGACCCTGGAAAAATCGATGCTCTCTTCCAGAATCGCGCGCAGTGGATTCACCGCGCTGGCGGCGCCCAGGTCGTAGGGCGAAAAGACCCGCGACGCGAGGTCCATGGCTAAATAAACGGGGGAGTAATCGAGAGTCCACAGGCCGGTCAGGATTTCGAGGGGGCCACGGCGCAGGGGGCTGAGCAGCGCGCCGTCCGAAACGCGCTTCCAGAACTTTTCGAGCGCCACCCGGGCGCCCTCCGGTCCGCCCGCCGCATAACCGTCGGCCATCACTACGGCGTTCATCGCGCCAGCCGAAGTGCCCGAAATCCCGTCGAAGCGCAGCCAGGGCACTTCGAGCAGGCGATCGAGCACACCCCAGGTAAACGCGCCGTGCGCGCCACCGCCTTGCAGTCCAAGATCGACCAAGACGACATCGCGATGCGGCTGCGCCGCCGCAGGGGTGTTGGTGGCCATGTGATCTCCTCGAACTAAAGAATTTAAAGATTGTGGAAACAACGCCTTGCGGGGCTTGCCCCCTTAACTCAACCGTGGGGTTACGCGAGCGCCTTGGCCTTGAGTCTGGCGAACTCCTCCGGGCTGATGGTGCCGGCGTCGAGCAGCGCCTTGGCATCGGCAATCTGGTCGGCCGGCGATTTTCCCGCCACTTCCCGGATGTAGGCGTCGGTATCGGACTTCGCCCGTTGCATCGCGACCCGCTGCCGCTCCGCCATGCCGCCGCCGCGGGCAAGGATGTAGAGGAGCGCGGTCAAGACCGGCAGGAAGATGAGGCCGATCAGCCAGAGGACTTTGGAACCCCCGCCCAGCTCGGCGTCCCGGAACAGGTCGACGACGACCTGGAACAAGACGATGAGGTACGCCACGAAAAAGAAGGTCGAGGCGATCAGCCACAGAACATCCCAGAAATTGCTCACTATATTTCTCCATTGAGTTCGGTCAGGATTCAGTTCGGTCGGGCGCTCCCCAAAGGGCGGATGCCGGTGGGATCGACCCGATCACCGCAACAATCACCGGGTCGCGGTTCTTCCTCCGGGCCACCCCGCCCGCGGCGGACGCCCGGCCCGCCGCAGTATAGATCACCACGCAGTCCAACGGAAAAAGCCGGTGGCCAACCCGCAATTTATTCTGGCGAACTCACTCTCTGTTTCCGGTGTCTCGGAAGCAGGCTCGAAGCGTTGCGGCACGCGCGTCTCAACGGCTTCAAATTTAAGCTAGTATTATCCGCGCGTAAAATCCGCCGAGGGTCCCCCATTGGAAAAAGTAGCCACGTCCGCGCTGTTTGAATCGGCCCACCCAACCCCCGGCGCGCGAGTGGCCGGGCTGTCCGCGTTCGCGCTCCTCGTGCTCCTCACCGCCTGCAAGCCGGTTGAAGAGCCCCAACCCGAGCCCATTCGCCCGGTTCGGGTGACGACCGTCGAGCGCCAGGAAGGTGGTGAAACCGCGAGTCTCACCGGGCAAGTCGAGGCGCAGGAGGAGGTGAACCTGTCCTTTCGGGTCGGTGGACGCATGATCGAGCGTTCCGTCAATGTCGGCGATCGGGTCAGGGCCGGCCAGGTGGTCGCCCGCCTGGAATCGGAAACCCCGCGCAACGCGCTGCGGTCGGCCCGCGCGGAACTCACCGCCGCGCGAGCGCGACTGGTCGAGGCTCAGAACAACTTCGAGCGCCATCGATCGCTGCTGGACCGAGGGTTTATCACGCGCGCCATGTTCGATCAGGCGGAACAGGCCTATCGGACCGCTCGAGCCCAGGTGGATTCGGTGCAGGCGCAGGTGAACATCGCCGAGACCCAACTGGGCTATGCCGACCTGATCGCCGCTTCGAGCGGCACCGTGACCGCCCGCCGCGCCGAACCAGGGGAGGTGGTGGGGGCGGGCCAACCCATTATCCAGCTCGCCCGGGAAGGTGGCCGGGATGCCGTGTTCGACGTGCCGGCGCGGATCATCGAGACCGCGCCGGCCGATGCCGAGGTCGTCGTCGTCCTGAGCAGCGATCCGAAGGTGCGCACCACCGGGCGGGTGCGAGAAGTGTCCCCGCAGGCCGATCCCGTGACGCGGACCTTCAAGGTTCGAATCGGCCTGAACGATCCGCCGGCGGCGATGCGGCTCGGTTCGACGGTGACCGGCAGCGTCCAGGTCGGCGCCGGATCCGGTATCGAGATCCCGGCCTCGGCGCTGACGTCGGCCAATCAGCGCCCGGCGGTCTGGGTGCTCGACCCCGCCAGCAACACCGTGTCGCTGCGCAATATCGAGGTGCTGCGTTATGGCCTGGCCCGGGTGGCGGTCGCGGAAGGACTGCAACCGGGCGACATCGTCGTGACCGCCGGGGTCCAGACCCTGCGTCCGGGCCAGCAGGTCCGGCTGCTCGGGACGCAACCATGAACCGCTTCAATCTCTCCGAGTGGGCCATCCGCAACCGCTCGATCACCCTTTTCATCATGATCGTCGCCCTCGCCGCGGGGATCGCGTCCTTCTACAAGCTGGGCCGCGCCGAGGATCCGCCCTTCACCTTCCGCACCATGGTCGTCAGAGCGATCTGGCCGGGCGCCACCCTGGACGAGACGATCCGGCAGGTGACCGAGCGCCTCGAACGCACCCTGCAGGAAGTCCCGAATCTGGACGATCTGCGCAGCTTCACCCGCGCCGGCGACACCACCATCTTCGTGAATCTCAAGGGCAGCACGTCGGGCAAGGAGGTTCCGGACGCCTGGTATCAGGTCCGCAAGCGGGTGGCCGACATGCGCCACACCCTGCCGCAGGGGATCGTCGGACCCTTCTTCAACGACGAGTTCGGCGACACCTTCGGGATCATCTACGCCTTCACCGCCGACGGTTTCACCCACCGGGAGTTGCGCGATCAGGTAGAGGACATCCGCTCGCAACTCCTGCAAGTCCCGGATGTTTCCAGGATCGATATCCTTGGCGCCCAGGACGAGGTGATTTACATCGATTTCTCCGCCGAGCGGCTGGCGGGTCTGGGCTTCGCCCCGAGTGCCCTGATCGCGGCCTTGCAGGCGCAGAACATCGTCATCCCCGCCGGCGTGCTGCGTACTGGCGAGGAAACGATCGCGCTGCGGGTCTCGGGCGCCTTCGCTTCCGAGCAGGACATCGCCAATGTTACCTTCGCGATCGGCGACCGCATGCTGCGGCTGAGCGACATCGCCGAGATTCGTCGCGGCTTCACCGATCCGCCCCAACCGATGTTCCGGATCAATGGCCAGCCGGCGATCGGCCTGGCGATCGCCATGCGCGAGGGCGGCGATACCCTGGCGCTCGGCCGGAACATCGGGCGGGCCATCAAAAAAATTGCGGCGGACCTGCCGGTCGGCATCGAGGCCCGACTGGTGGCGGATCAACCCCTGACAGTCGACCTGGCGATCAACGAATTCACCACGTCCCTGTGGCAGGCGATCGGCATCGTGCTCGTGGTGAGTTTCATCGCCCTGGGGGTACGGGCCGGCACGGTCGTGGCCGTGACCATCCCGCTCACGCTGGCCGTGGTTTTCCCCATCATGGACCTGGCCAACATCGACCTCCAGCGCATCTCGCTCGGCGCCCTGATCATCGCGCTGGCCCTCATGGTCGACGACGCCATGACCACCATCGACGCCATGAGCCGACGCCTGGCGCTGGGCGACGACAAGGTGAGCGCCGGCATCTATGCCTATCGCCATCTCGCCTTCGCCATGTTGACCGGGACCCTGGTCACCATCGCCGGCTTCGTGCCCGTCGGCTTCGCCCAGAGTTCGGCCGGCGAGTACACCTTCTCGATCTTCGCCGTCGTCGGCATCGCGCTCCTCGCTTCCTGGTTCGTCGCGATGGTGTTCGCCCCCTTGATCGGCATGGTACTGCTACGGCCACCCAAGGCCGATCAGGCCGACAAACCGAGCCGCGTGACCCAGATTTATCGGGGCTTCCTGACGCTGGCCATGCGGGCCCGCTGGGTCACCATCGCGGTGACGGTCGGGGCCTTCATCGCGTCCCTGGTGGCGCTGGGTCAGGTACCGCGCCAGTTCTTTCCCGCCTCGGACCGGCCCGAACTCCTGGTCGATCTCCGGCTGCCGCAGAACGCCTCGATCCATGCGACCGAACAGCTCGTCAATCGCTTCGAGCAGCTGCTGCGCGATGATCCCGACCTGGCTTCCGGGATCGAGCGCTGGAGCACTTACATCGGCCAGGGCGCCATCCGCTTCTATCTGCCCCTCGACGTTCAGTTGGCCAATCCCTTCTTCGCTCAGGCGGTGATCGTGACCAAGGGCATGGCGGCTCGCGAGCGCCTGCAACCGCGACTGGAACACCTGCTGGCGGAGGAATTTCCCCAGGTGGTCGGGAACGTCTCGCCGCTCGAACTCGGACCACCGGTCGGCTGGCCGGTGCAGTATCGCGTTCTCGGCCCGGACCCGACCCGGTTGCGCGAGATCGCCTTGCGGCTTGGGAAAGTCATTGCGAGCCAGCCGGGGACGCTCCGCGTCAATTTTGACTGGATGGAACCGGAACGGGAGTTGCGCATCCGTATCGACCAGGAGAAAGCGCGTCTGCTCGGCCTGAGTTCCCAGGCGGTGGCCACGGCGCTCGGCACCAATATCTCGGGGAGGAACATTACCCAGGTCCGCGACGATATCTATCTCATCAACGTGGTCGCTCGGGAAGCGGGGGGACAAAATCTGTCCATCGAGACCCTGCGCACCCTGCCGGTGTCGATGGCGGACGGGCGGACCATCCCGCTCGCCCAGTTCGCGACCTTCGAATACGGTCAAGCCTACCCGCTGGTGTGGCGACGCGACCGGCTGCCAACCCTGACGGTCAAGGCGGGTCTGGCGCCGGGGCTATTGCCCGACTCGGTGGTCTCGAACCTGACCGAAGCCATCGCCGAGTTGAACGCGACGCTGCCGGCCGGCTACCGGATCGAGGTCGGGGGCTCGGTCGAGGAGAGCGCCAAGTCGCAGGCCTCGGTATTCGCCGTGGTCCCGCTGATGATCCTGATCATGCTGACTCTGCTGATCTTCCAGCTCAAGAGCTTCCAACTCCTGGCCATCGTCCTGAGCCTGGTGCCGCTGGGCCTGATCGGCGTGGTCGCCGCCCTGCTGGCATCCGGCAAACCACTCGGCTTCGTCGCCATCCTCGGCATCCTGGCGCTGGTCGGCATGATCGCGAAGAACGCGGTGATCCTGATCGACCAGATCGAGGCCGAACGGGCCGCCGGCAAGGCGGTCTGGGACGCGGTGGTGGAGGCCAGCCTTTCGCGCTTTCGGCCGATCATGCTGACCGCCCTGTCGACCGTGCTCGGCATGATCCCGATCGCGCCGACCGTGTTCTGGGGTTCCATGGCCTACGCCATCATGGGCGGCCTGCTGGTGGCGTCATTGCTCACGCTGGTCTTCCTGCCGACGCTCTACGTCACCTGGTTCGGGGGAAAGCCTCCCAAGGCGTCCGGGGATACGAAGGACGCTGCGAAAGACGCTCCACCTTTGGAAGTCGCCCCTCGTGACCTCGTCTGAAACCGAGCAAAGAATTCTCAAACGGTCGATAGCGATCACGGTGGTCTTCGCCAGTTCCGGGATTCTGCTCGGTCTGTTGTCGGGGTCGCAGTCGATCGTTTTTGACGGCCTGTTCTCGGTCATCGATACCCTGGTGCTGATGCTGGCGCTGACCGCGGCGCGGCTGGTGCAGCGCGAAGGCGACCGCCGTTTTCAGTACGGCTACTGGCATATCGAACCGATCGTGCTGGCGTTCAACGGCAGCGTGCTGATGTTCCTGTGCCTGTATGCGTTCATCAACGCGGTCGGCAGTTTTCTGGCGGGCGGACGCGAACTGGAGCTGGACTGGGCGCTGGGCTACGCCGCCGCCGCGTGCATCGTCACCTTCGGCATGTATTTCTACGAACGCCGGGAGAATCGGCGGGTCCGGTCGAATCTTCTGCGCCTCGACGCCCAGAGTTGGTTGATGTCCGCCCTGATCGCTTCGGCCTTGCTGGTGGCCTTTGCGCTGGCCAAGGCGATCGAGGGAACGCGCTTCGCCCCTCTCGCGCCCTATGTCGACCCGGCCGTGCTGGCGCTGTTGACGGCGTACCTGATCACGGTTCCGATCAAGACGGTTCGCCAGGCGCTGAATGAGATTTTGCTGATTACGCCGCCCGATTTGGATCGAGTGGTGCGCACGGTGATGGAATCGGTGGTCGAGCGCCACGGTTTCCGCAAGTACACGAGCTATGTCGCCAAGGTCGGGCGCGCCTATTTCATCGAGATCTATATCGTCACGCCGGCCGACTTTCAGGTCGGCAGCATTGCCACGCTGGACGCCATCCGCCGGGAAATCAGTACGGCCATCAGCGACCAGCGATCCTATCAATGGCTGATCGTCGAATTCACGGCCGACGAACGATGGGTTTGAAGACAACGCGCGGCGTCCGATAGAATCGCTCCGCTTTACCAAAGTTCAAACAGTTTGAAAATGCAACTTTTATGGAGAACGTGATGACAGCAAAACCGCAATTGCGCACGGCGATGTTCCTGGCGTGCCTGACGTTAGCTGTGGCGTGGGGCAACGCCGGCGCGGCCGACATCCCCGTGGTCACCGGCGAACAATGGACCACGTCTTCGCCAGAAGTGCAGAAGGCCTACCTGATCGGCATCGCCAATCTGGTTCAGGTCGAAACCGCTTACTACGCGAAGAATCCGCCGAAAGACGCTCAGAACTTCGTCCCTCGTCTCGCCAAGGGGTTGCGGGGCCAGACCCTCGACAGCGTGCGGGAAGGACTCAACCGCTGGTATGCCGCAAATCCCGACCGGTTACAGCGACCGGTCATCGAGACGATCTGGTTCGAAATGGCCGTGCCTGGACTTCAAAAACACAAGTAGAGCGGAGAAAAACCATGAAACTGAAACGGCTTGGATCGATGATGGTCATCGTGGCGGTGGCCGGCGTGGTGGGATGCACGGACATGACGCCGCAACAGCAGGGAACCCTGAGCGGCGCGGCCATCGGCGCCGCGGGCGGGGCGGGCATCGCGGCCATTTCCGGGGGCAACGCCTGGACCGGCGCGGCCGTCGGCGGCGTCGCCGGCGGCGTCGCCGGCAACATCCGGGGCAGCCGGCGATGAATAGCGGAACCATCGGCCCATGAAGGCAACGGTTGCGTGCCTGGCGGTCGCGCTCGCCACACCGGCACTGGCGCAGGATTCGGGTTGGAGCTTCGCGCTCTCGCCCTACGCCTGGACGCCGGGCCTCACCAGTTCGGCCGAAACGGCGTGGGGAACGGTTGAGGTCGACAAAAGCATCGGAGACGTACTCTCCGATCTCGATGTTGCCTTCATGGGCGCGTTCGAAGCCCGCAACGGTCCCTGGAGCCTGATCGCCGACCTGTTCTACGCCGACCTCTCGCAAAGTCGCTCTACCCCGCTCGGCGTGCTCTTTTCAAGAGCGGAGTTCGAAACGGAAGTGAAGCTTCTGAGCGGTTATGCCGGCTATCGAGTCTTCGAGGGCGGCCAGGTCGCCGTCGATCTGATGGCCGGCTTCCGGGTCAACTCCGTGAACCTCGATATATCCCTCGCACCCGGCCTGCTCGCGGGCCAGCGCTTTGGGATGAGCGAGACCTGGGTCGATCCGCTGATCGGCGGGCGCGTGCGCTTCGACATCGCCGACGGGTGGTTCGCGACGGTCTTCACCGACGTCGGCGGCTTCCGGGTCGGCTCCGACTTGACCTGGCAGATCTTCGGGAGCCTCGGCTACCAGTTCAACGAGCACTGGTCGGTCCAGGGCGGTTGGCGCTATTTCGCCATCGAGAAGACGATCGACGGGCGTGACGTCGAGATCGACTTGAATGGCCCGCTGCTCGGCTTCACGGTACGGTTTTGACGCCTCGCTGCCGTGCCCCCTCACAGCATCCTTCGATCCCCCATTTGGTGGGGGATTTATCCGTACTTCCTTAACCAACGCTTGGTCAGCCATCAACCAGGAGCAACCGATGACGACTCGCTTCCCGATCATCATCATTTTTCTTGCCGCTACGTCGGCAGCGGGTCTGGCAATGGGCACCGAAGCGCCCGCCAAAGCCGCCGCTCCAGCGAACACGTTTACCCTGAACCGGGGCGAGAACCTTTCAACCCTGTGCGCATCCATCCGCCAGTCCGGCGTCAACGTCTCGATGGCCGACTGTGTGACCCGGATCCTGTTCGCCAACCGGCAGTGGTTCGACGATCGCGTCGGCTACGTTTGGAACGAGCCGGCGGCGGTGAAGCTGGACTCCGCCGTCCGGCTGTGGGCCGGCATCCCCTACATACTGCCGGCGGAACTAGTGGCGGCCAAGCCGGCGCAAGCCGAATCGGCGCCGCAGGCGTCGAAGGCCCCGATCGAGATCAAGCCGATCCATCCGGAGCATTTCGATCCCCTGGGCAAGGCGCCTTCCACGTTCACGATGGAGGTGCGCGATCGTCTGAAAGTCACGCTGCCGTTCGCGGATCGACGCGACTTCGAGGAGGCCAAGAAGGGCTTCATCGCCGAGCCCCCTTACAAACAGATCATGGCGGACGCCGGACACGTTGCCTGGGACATGGGCAGCTACCAGTGGCTGCTGGACGGCAAGGACTTCGAGAGCATCAATCCATCCCTCCAGCGGCAGGCCGTGCTCAACATGGCCTACGGTCTTTATGAGGTGGTCCCGGGGCGTATCTACCAGGTGCGGGGCTACGACCTCGCCAACATCAGCTTCATCAAGGGCGACACCGGCTGGATCGTCTTCGATCCGTTGACCGCCAAGGAAACGGCGCGGGCCGCGCTCGAGTTCATCAACGAGAAGCTCGGCAAGCGGCCGGTCGCGGGCGTCGTGTACTCGCACTCGCACGTCGACCACTTCGGCGGGGTGCGCGGCGTGGTCGATGAAGCCGACGTCGCCAGCGGCAAGGTGATGGTGATCGCGCCCGCAGGCTTCCTCGAGGCGGCGATCTCCGAAAATGTGTTCGCCGGCAATGCAATGTCGCGGCGCTCGCAATGGCAGTACTCCGTACTGCTGAAGCGCGATCCCTTCGGCCACGTCGATCAGGCGATCGGCAAAAACATCGCCAGCGGCAACACCGGCCTGATCCCGCCGAATCGACTGGTGAGCAAGGACTTCGAGGAGATCACGCTCGACGGTGTGAAGATGGTGTTCCAGAACGCGCCGGACACCGAGGCGCCGGTCGAAATGAACACCTACTTCCCGCAGTTCAAGGCCCTCTGGGCGGCGGAGATCATCACCGGCACGATCCACAACATCTACACGATTCGCGGCGCCGCCGTGCGCAATGCCCTGAACTGGTCGAAGGAGATCAACGAGGCGCTCTACAAGTTCGGCCAGGAAGCCGAGGTGATGTTCGCCTCGCATAGCTGGCCGCGCTGGGGCAACGCCCGCATCCAGGAGGTGCTGCGCGCGCAGCGCGACACCTACGCCAACCTCAACAACCAGGCGCTGCATTACGCCAACCGGGGCGTCACGATCAACGAGATCCACAACGTCTACGAAGTGCCGAAGAGCCTGCGCGAGCAGTGGGCCGCCCGCAGCTACCACGGCGACGTGCAGAACAATACGCGCGGCGTGATCAACCGCTTCCTCGGCCACTACGACGGCAACCCGACCAACCTGATCCCGCTATCGCCCGCCGACTCGGCCCCCCTCTACGTGGAGATGATGGGCGGCGCCGAGAAGATCCTCGCGCGCGCCCAGCAGCTCAATGACGAGGGGGCCTACCTCTACTCCACCGAAATCCTCAACAAGCTGGTCTTCGCCGAGCCACACAACCAAGCCGCGCGACGTCTGCTGGCCGACGCCTTCGAGCAACTCGGCTACCAGGCCGAGAGCACCAGCACACGCAACAGTTTCCTGCAGGGCGCGTTCGAGCTGCGCAACGGCCTGCCCGGCGGCGTGCCAGCGCGGTCGACGGGGCCGGACGTCGTGCGCGCGATGTCGACCGAGCAGTGGCTCGACTTCATCGGCATCAGCATGGATCCGAAGAGAGCCGACGGCATCCGGTTCGTCATCAACCTCGTCACGCCCGACAACGGCGAGCGCTTCGTGGTCGAGATGAGCAACGCGACACTGACCACGATCAAGGGCGAGCAGGCCAAGAGTCCGGACCTGACGGTCACGGTGAACCGCGCCGACCTCAACCAGGTGATGATGGGCGTGGCATCGTTCGACGACCTGATCAAGGCGGGCAAGGCGAAGTTCGACGGCGACCGGACGGGCTTCGACCAGTTGCGCTCGATCCTCGTCCCGTTCACGCCGGACTTCGAGATCCTGCCGGGTACCGCCCCCAGGCAGCAGACCGCTGCGCCCAAGCCGTTCGAGGTGCGCGACCTGGTGAACCCGCTGGTCGGCGATTGATCCTGGAGAGCAGCCGAGCTGCCGCCTGTCGCCGAACAGCGGGCTTGGCGTGGGTGCGATCCGCTGTCGGGTCGCATCCACGCCATCGACGGCGCGGTCCGGTATTGAGCCGAAGGCTCCGAATAATGCTCCCGATGGCTGGGGCGCGTGCCGATCACCCTGCTGTTCCCACGGTGAGGGCTCGCGCCCGCGTTTGCGGGTGGTCGGCGGCATTCAACGTTTACCTGTCCCGGAGGTTCCGGATGAAAATCAACTGGACTGTTTGTGGTGCCGCCCTGCTGGTCCTGGCGTTCGCGGTCCTGCCGCGGGTCGAGGCCGGCGAGGTATTGAATGGGGTTAAGGCCCGCGGGCAACTGCGCTGCGGGGTCAGCGAGGATATCCCGGGCTTCTCCGAGCAGGACGCCGACGGACGCTGGCGCGGGTTCGACGTGGACTTCTGCCGCGCGGTGGCGGCGGCGGTCCTGGGCGACCCGGACAAGATCGAACTCGTGCCGCTGCTCGCCTCGACCCGTTTCCCCGCGCTGCAGGCGCGCCGGATCGACCTGTTGCTGAACAACACCACCTGGACCCTCACCCGCGAGGCGGTGTTGAAGGTGCAGTTTCCCGGCATCCTCTTCTACGACGCTCAGAGCTTCATGGTCCCGGCCAAGACAGCGAGCCTCGCCGAGCTCGATGGCGCGACCATCTGCGTGGAACGGGGAACGACGCACCAGCGCAACCTGGAGACCTATTTCGAGGCGAAAGGCTGGTCGGTGAAGCCGCTGCTGATCGACTCGGCTCCCGAGGCCGCGAAAGCCTTGTTCGCCGGTCGCTGTCGCGCCTACACCTCGGACGCGAGCCTGCTGGCCGCCATGCGCCTGCGGGCGAATGATCCGCGGGACTTTGTGATCCTGCCCGAACGCATCTCCAGGGAACCGTTCAGCCCCGCCGTCTGGGGTGGCGATCCGGAGTGGGCCACGGTGATCCGGTGGGTCCTGAA
>JAVMKJ010000181.1:0-12844 GCA_031732855.1 Candidatus Competibacter sp. | reverse complement strand
CGAACCGATGGCCGGCTGGACGCGCTGTTCAACAACGGCGCCTACGGTCAGCCCGGCGCGGTGGAGGACTTGAGCCGCGACGCGTTGCGGGAGCAGTTCGAAACCAATCTGTTCGGCGCGCAGGAACTCGCCAATCAGATCATTCCGGTGATGCGCCGGCAGGGTGGGGGAAGGATTCTGTACAACAGTTCGGTGCTGGGGCTGGTGGCGTTTCCCTATCGCGGGGCCTACGTCGCCAGCAAGTTCGCGCTCGAGGGGCTGGCCGATACCCTGCGCCTGGAACTGGTCGGCACCGGCATCCACGTCTGCCTGATCGAGCCGGGACCGATTCTCAGCCGGTTCCGCGACAACGCCCACGCGGCCTATCGGCGGCATATCCGCGCCGAAGCCAGCCCGCACCGGGAGAAATACGCGGCGCTGGAAGCGCGCCTGCTCAAGGAAGGACCGGCCGCGCCGTTTACCCTGCCGCCGGAGGCGGTGTTGAAACGGGTGATTCACGCCCTGGAAAGTCCCCGGCCGAAGACCCGTTACCCGGTGACCGTCCCGACCTGCCTGTTCGCCGCGCTGCGGCGCTTGCTGCCGACCCGCGCCCTGGATGCGGTCCTGCGGCGGGCCGGCGGCGAAGGGCGGCGGTAGGCGTCGGTTGCCCTCAGCGAAATCCATAGTGAAGTCGGTTATGGAATTTCCCCTCCCCGGACAGGGAGGGGTGGTTCGAAACGGCGGTTCCTCAAGCGGTATGGGATGGTGATGTCACGCCGAATCGACCGGTTCCGCCGCCGGTTGCGACAGATCCTGGAGGACCGGGCGCAGTTCCAGCCACCACTGTTCCAGCGGCCGCCGGTGGGTCGGGTCGATCATGTCCGGCAACTGCTTGATCGGGAAGGTGGTCACCTTGCCCTCGACCAGGCCGATGAAGGCCCCCGCCGCCGAGCCGCGCTCCAGTTCCCGGGTCAGGAAGTCGATGCCGTGCGCCGCCAGCCGGGTGGCCAGGATACGGTCGAAGGGCGAGGGGTTGTCGCCCTGCTGGACGTGCCCCAGGATCGCCTGGCGCACGTCGAACCAGGCCCCGCCTTCCTCCTCGAACAGCCGGCACAGGAAATCGGTGGTGTACTGCGGGTTGGCCCGTTCGTTGCGGATGGTCAGATAGAACCGCCGCCCGCCGCGGAAGCTGGCGATCATCTGCTCCACGTCGGCCTGCAAGCCCTTGAGGGTGATGCCTTCCTCGGGCAGATAGATCCGTTCGGCGCCGCCGGCCATGCCGCTCATCAGCGCCAGATAGCCGCAATGGCGCCCCATCACCTCGACCACGAAACAGCGCCGCGCCGCCATCGCCGACCGCTTGATCCGGTCGAGCGCCTCGACGATGACGTTGAGCGCGGTGTCGGCGCCGATGCTCAGGTCCGATCCCGGCAGGTTGTTGTCGATGCTGGCCGGCAGGCAAATCGTCGGAATCTTGAAGGCGGGATAACGCTCCCGCTCGCCGTACAGGCGGTGGACCGCCTGATAGGCCATCCAGCCGCCGATTACCAGCAGGCCGTCGATGCCGTGATTTTCCAGGGCGCGAGCGGCCGGATAAAGCTGCTCGGTGGTGGGGATGATCCGGCTGGCGCCCAGTTCGGCGCCGCCCAGCGCGGTCCAGCCTTCGACGTCGCCCCAGGTGAGTTCCTCGATCCGGCCGTTGATCAATCCCTCGAAACTGCCGCGCACCCCGAACATGACGTGCCCGCGATCCAGTCCAAGACGGACGGCGGCGCGGGCGGCGGTGTTCATGCCGGGCGCCAGCGCGCCGCCGTGCAGCACCGCGATCCGGCGGGGGCGGGCCGGCGGGGTCACGCTGGGCAGCGCCTCGGCCATCGCCTTGAAGATGTCGAACATCGCCTTGAAGCTGCCGCCGCGCAGTTCCATCGCCTTGGCGTAATCTTTTTCAGCGATCAGCCGGGCCACCGACCGGGTTTGCTCGACGCACTGCATGAGCGGCGCGCGGTGGATGCGGTTATAGCGGACCCCGATCAACTGGGGTTCGCTGTCCGGCGTCGCCGCCAGCAATTCTTCAACCGCCGCGTGACCGACCAGGGTGCTCATCCAGCGGTCGTAGGCGCTGGGCGTTCCGCCGCGCTGCACGTGACCGAGAATGGTCGCCCGGGTGTCCTCGCCGAGCCGTTCCTCCAACACCTGACGCACGTAGCCAGCGCTGATGGGATTGCCCGCGCGGTCCGTCGCGCCCTCGGCGATAACCACGATGCTGTCCCGGCGGCCGGCGGCCCGGCCGTTGCGCAGCAGTTCGCACATGCGCTCTTCCCAGCCTTCGGCGGGTGGATGCTCGGGAATCAGCACGTAGTCCGTCCCACCGGCGATCGCGCTGGTCAACGCCAGGTAGCCGCAGTGCCGGCCCATCACCTCGACCACGAAGCTGCGCTGGTGGCTGGCGGCGGTGCTGGTCAGCGCGTCGATGGCCTCGGTGATCCGGTGCAGGGCGGAATCGGCGCCGATGGTCATGTCGGTGCCGACCATGTCGTTGTCGATCGAGCCGACCAGTCCGACGATCATCAGCGCCGGATGGGCGCGAGCGGTCGCCTCGTCGATCTCGCCAGCCTGGACCAGTTCCGCCAGCAGTTCCGGCCATTCCTGGCGGAACAGATTGGCGCCGGTCAGACTGCCGTCGCCGCCGATGACCACCAGCCGGTCGATGCCGCACTGGAGCAGGTTGCGGGCGGCGCGCCGGCGGCCGTCCCGCTCGCGGAACGCCGGACAGCGGGCGGTGCCGATGACCGTGCCGCCCCGGTGCAGGACGCTGCCCATGTCGTCCCAAGACAGGGCGCGAACGCGGTCGCCGCCGTCCACCATGCCCTGATAGCCCTCGTAAATGGCGTAAACGGCCGCGCCTTCGTGCAGGGCGGCGCGCACTACGGCGCGAACGGCGGCGTTCATGCCCTGGGCGTCGCCGCCGCTGGTCAGAACGCCGATGCTGGTTGGTTGAAGGCTGGACATGGTCTGATTTTCCCCGCTGGATGGAACACTGGAAAGGATAGATGTTATTGGTGACGCCGGGTCAAGTAGTGTAATTTTGCAACATTGCAAAACTCCGAACCCGGACTCAGCACCCTGCCTTTCCCGAGTCATCATCATGATCGTGGCTTACGCTCCCAACGAACCGCAATCCATTCCTACCCTCGCCGATGCCTTGCAGGGTCAAACCGTCGAGTACCTGAAAAAAATCGCCGCGCTGGTGAGCGACGAGAAGAACAAACCGATCCGCAAGGCGGATCTGGTCGAATTCGTTCTGCGCCACGTCAACGGCGAACGTTACCGGCTGCGTCAGTTCGAGGACGACCCGCTGCAAGGGTTCTGGCGCAAACTCGATGTTCTCCAGCAGGCGGCGGTGGCCGAGACCGTCCACGGCCCGCATCCATGGTTCGACGGCGAACGCTTCGCGGCCAAGTACGGCCAGGCGCCGAACTGGGGCGAGGGCCGGTACTACAACAGCAACCCCTCGCTGCTGGGCGTGTTTTTCTACGACCGGATCATGCCGGACGATTTGCGGCGGCGGTTCAAATCCTTCGTGCCCAAACCCGAACCGGTGCGGCTCTCGCCCCAGCACGAGCTTCCCGCCGAGTGGGCGCTGACTTACCAGGAATGGGACGAGCAGACCCGCAAGAGCAAAGCGTATCGGCAGATGGTTCCGATCGCGCAGCGCCTGACCGAGCGGGCGGCGATTCACGACATCAAGGCGATCCTCCGCCTGATCGACGCCGGCAAGCTGGCGGTCAGCGACAAGACCCATCAGCCGGGCGTCGCCGCTCTGCGAAGCCTCGACGCGCTGTTGCTGGGCGGTGATTATTACGACGACAGCGAGTACGGCGAGTACGAAAAAATCGGTCCGATCAAGCCGTTCGCCTGGCCGATGCTGGTGCAGGCCGGGGGACTGGCGTCGCTGAGCGGCAAGACGCTGCAACTGACCAAGACCGGGCAAAAGGCTCTGAGCGAGCCGGTGGAAAAGACTCTGGCGCAGTTGTGGCAGCGCTGGCTGAAAACCACGCTGTTCGACGAGTTGCGACGCATCGACTGCATCAAGGGCCAGACCGGCAAGGGCAAGCGAGGGCTGACCGCCGTCGCCGGCCGCCGCGCCGCCATTGATCGGGCATTGCGCGGTTGCCCGCCGGGCCAGTGGATCGCGGTCCACGATCTGTTTCGCCAGATGCGGGCCACCGACGCGGGTTTCGAGGTCACCCGCGATCCCTGGAATCTCTATGTCTGCGAACCCGGTTACGGCAATCTGGGGGAGAATCATCACGGTTGGAACATTCTCCAGGCCCGCTACGCCCTCTGCCTGCTGTTCGAATACGCCGCCACCCTGGGATTGCTCGACGTGGCCTATATCCCGCCGCACGACGCCCGCCCGGATTACAGCGGGATCTGGGGCACCGACGATCTGCCCTTTTTCAGCCGTTACGACGGCTTGCTCTACCTTCGCGTCAATCCGCTGGGCGCCTGTGTGCTGGGACTGGCCGACCGCTACCAGCCGGCCGCGCCGGAAGTCGCCGCCACTCCCCTGTTGCGGGTGTTGCCCAATCTGGAGATTGCCGCCATCGGCCCACGGCTGGAACCGGCCGACGCCATGCTGCTCGACAGCTACGCCGAGAAGGTGTCCGACGCGGTGTGGAAGCTGGAACAAGGCCGCCTGCTGGAAGCGCTGGAAGCCGGCCACGATATTGCGGTGCTGGCGGAACTGCTGGTTTCGCTCGGCGGCCAACCGCTGCCGGAGACGGTGGAGCGCTTCCTGGAAGACATGGCCCGCCGCGCCCGCAGCTTGAAAGCCACCGGAACCGCCCGGCTGATCGAGTGCGCCGACGCGGTGCTGGCGACGCTGATCGCCAACGACAGCCGCACCAAACCGTATTGCCTGCTGGCAGGCGACCGCTGGCTGGCGGTGCCGGTCGAGTCCGAAGCCCGTTTCCGCAGCGCCCTGCGCAAGCTGGGCTACGGCCTGCCCAAATGAGCGATTACGTCCCCGACAATCCCCTGATCGTGCAGAGCGATCACACGGTGCTGCTGGAGGTGCATTCGCCCCGCGCCGAGGCGGCCCGCGAGGCCATCGTGCCTTTCGCCGAACTGCTCAAGAGTCCGGAGCACATCCACACCTACCGTATCACGCCGCTCAGCATCTGGAACGCCCGCGCGGCCGGCCTGAGCACCGGGGCGATGATCGACACGCTGCGCCAGTACGCCAAATACCCGGTACCGGAGGGCGTGGCCCAGGAAATCGAGGCGCTGGGCCGGCGCTACGGGCTGGCGGTGATCGAACGCGGCGACGATCAGAACCTGGTGTTGCGAGTGACCGACGCGCCGCTGGCGGAACTGCTGGCGCGCGACCGGCTGGTGGCGCCGCTGCTGGGCGAGCGGCTGACCGAATTGCAATTCCGCATCCGGCTGGGCGTGCGGGGCCTGCTCAAGCAGGCGCTGGTGGCCATCGGCTATCCCGCCGACGATCTGGCCGGCTACGCCGAGGGGCAGGAGTTGCCGCTGCGGCTGCGTGAAATCATGGGCAGCGGCGAGCCGTTCGTCGTGCGCGACTACCAGCGGGAGGCAGCGGCGGCGTTTTACCAGGACGGTCAGGCGCGCGGCGGCAGCGGAGTCATCGTGTTGCCCTGCGGCGCGGGCAAAACCATCGTCGGCATGGCGGCGATGGCCCTGGTGCGGGAGAACACCCTGATTTTGACCACCAGCCAGACTTCGATGGAGCAATGGCGGCGGGAACTGCTGGACAAGACCGATCTGCCGCCAGATGCCATCGCCGAGTACAGCAGCCAGCGCAAGGACACCGGGCCGGTGACGCTGGCGACCTACCAGATGCTGACCTGGCGGCCCAGCCGGGACGGGGAGTTCGTCCATTTCGGCCTGTTTCACGCCCGTTCCTGGGGGCTGATCATCTACGACGAGGTGCATCTGCTGCCGGCGCCGGTGTTCCGCATCACCGCCGAGCTGCAATCGCGCCGCCGGCTGGGATTGACCGCCACCCTGATCCGGGAGGATGGGTTGGAGAAGGATGTGTTCGCGCTGATCGGCCCGAAACGTTACGACGTGCCCTGGCGGGAACTGGAAGGGCAGGGCTGGATCGCCGCCGCCGACTGCACCGAGATCCGCATCGCGCAGACCCCGGAACGGGACATGGAATATGCCCTGTCGCCCCGGCGCCATCAGTTTCGCATCGCGGCGGAAAATCCCCGCAAGCGGGAAGTCGTGGCGGCACTGCTGGCGCGCGAGGCGGGTCATCGCATTCTGATCATCGGCGAATACATCAGCCAGGTCGAGGAGCTGGCGGCGGACACCGGGTTTCCGCTGCTGACCGGCAAGACTCCGCAACTGGAACGGGAACGGCTGTATCAGGCGTTCCGCGAGCGGGCGGTGCCGGGGCTGGTGCTGTCGCGGGTGGGAAACTTCGCCGTGGATTTGCCGGACGCGGACGTGCTGGTTCAGGTGTCGGGCAAGTACGGTTCCCGCCAGGAGGAGGCGCAGCGGCTGGGGCGGGTGCTGCGGCCCAAGAAGGACGGGCGGCGGGCGCGGTTCTATACCCTGGTCAGCCTGCGGACCTGCGAGGAGGATTTCGCCCGCCACCGGCAACTGTTCCTGACCGAGCAGGGTTACAGCTATCGGATCGAGACGCGGGGAGCGGTCTGAACGTTCGCCCGCTCCTCCAACCCCGCGCTCCCCGGCGGGCGCGGGGAGCGAACGGCCACCGGCCGGTTAGCGCTTGAGCTGGCGGACCCAGTCCGCCAGCGCTTCCAGCAGGCCGCGAATCAGTTTGGTCGTGGTCTCGTCGGTCAGATTGCCGGCGGCGTCAAATTTTTTATTCGCCTGAGCGATCATCACTTCCGGCCGGTTCAGCGGGTGCGCGTCCAGGAACACCAGCGTTTGCCGCAAGTGGTACTGCATTCGCGCCGTGCCCAACATCCCGGGCGAAGCGCCCATGATCGCCGCAGCCTTGCCCTTGAACGGTTGGGCGGGATCGCGGGAAGCCCAGTCGATGGCGTTTTTTAGCACCCCCGGCATCGAGTAGTTGTATTCGGGCGAAACGAACAGCACGGCGTCGGCGCGGGCCAGTTGCGCGCACAGGGTCTGGACCGGTTTCGGCGAGCCCTGGTCCTGAACGTCCTGGTTGTATGGTGGAATCGCGGAAAGATCGGCGAATTCCAGCGTCATGCCTTCGGGTTTCAACCGCTCGGCGGCCAGGGCCGCCTGCCGGTTCAGGGAAGCCCGCCGCAGGCTGCCGACCATCACGAGAACCTGGATTGGGTCGCTCATCGGGAAGATCTCCGGGGGTGGCTTTGCTCGGCCTCGAGGAAGTGGGAATGTCGTACGGTTTCTCAGACCGAAAGGAATTGTTCGGCCGGGTTGGCGGCGCTCCGGACCCAGGTCCGGTAATAGTCGCCGAAGCGGCGGTCCCGCGTTTCGATGTGCCACGCCAGGAAGGTTTGGAGCGCTTCGGCTTCGCGCAGGGCGTCGGTCAGGTCTCCGGCATCATGCTGATGTTTGACTTCCATCAACCGCTCCATCATCCGGTCGTGGTCCAACACGTGGTCGTCGTGTTCGGGATAGCTGCACAGGCGCATCAGTAACTGCTCGGACATGAAATGCACGTCGCTGTACGCCAACAGTTGATCGAGAATCTGGCGCGCCAGAACGGGGTCCTGGCCGGCGCGCACGGCGTCGTGGAAGGCTTGCGCCAAGCCCATTTGAATTTGGTGCTCGGCGTCGGTGCTGGCGGTCGCTGAGATACTTTTGGGGCCGGGACTGAGATTCATGGGAGCAGCGCGGTAGGGTTGATAAAATCATAGGCTATCACAAGGCCGGTTGGACCCAACAGATACCCGTGGCGTCGGGCAGGAGCGGATGGAGAGGGCGGCGGCGCGGTTGTGAAGGCGGCTTAGCCGGAAATCGGGCTTCCGCACGGATCGAAAAATCATGCCCAACTCTGACCTCGCCACTGGAAAATTCCTGACTAAATTGCTCTTGCAATTTGCGACTTCTAAATTTAGACTATCTATTGCAAATGATAATCAGATGCATTTGCAAACGGGGCCGTTTGCACCCCGAACGGCCCGGCCTCAGCCGCCCCGTCGGTGCGTCCCAGCCCGAGGAGGATCGATGAAAAAGCTGCTCTCCGTCGTCGCCATCGCGTCCATGGTGCTTTTATCGTTCAACGCCCATTCCAAGCTCGCTGTGAACAAGCTCGCTGTGAACAAGCTCGCTGTGAATGGCGTCTCCCTCAACGGCGTCAGCATGAATGGCACCGATCAGATCTTGAACCTCCGTGGTTTGGCCCAGGCCCCGCTGGTCAAGGCGAACTAAGCCACCCTCGACCACCGTCTGCGCGCCGCTCGCCCGCCATCCAACCCTGGCGGGCTGGCCGGCGGAATGCGCTCGAATCCCTTCCCCTCGCCCGAGATGACCTTTTTGGAAGACTGGGCTGGTGCTGGGTATGGATCGACGCGAGGCCGCTAGGGATATGTCGAGGGCGCAGCTTGGACGGGGCATTTCGCGCCAACCCAAGCAAGCCACCCCCAGGCAGCGCGTCCGCCGCGCGCTCGGCCTTTGCGGTTTTGTCGGCCTGCTGCTTTTGAGCCTGGCGGCGTCCGGTGACGATCTGCCCCCGTCTCCGACCGGTTGTATGCCCGTCGACGCCACGTCCTCCCAACGTCGCTATCCCCTCAACGATCAAGCCCACGACCTCGCCCGGACCGAGTCCGGCCGCGAGTTCGTTCGCTATCTGGCCGACTGTGCCCTGTGCCCCGGCGTCGCCGCCTACGCCGACGTCGCGGGCCAGCGCCACGAATTCCCCGGCGCCCTAGGCCTGGCGCCCCACTGGTTGCACCGTCCCCTGACTGAAGCCGAGCAACGCTGGGTCTCCGCCTGCATCCTCGCCCGAACCAACTATTTCGGCGTTGAGGTCAAAATATCTCTGCGCGCCGACCACGGTCCGCATCCCGCCCTGGCCATCACCGATGATGAACGCCGGGAATTCACCCTCCACGAGGGCGATTTCTTCGGCAACCTGTTCGTCGATCCGCCCGTCGCCGCCGTGGCCTTGGGCCGCGCCACTCCCGAGCAACGCCGCGATCCCGTTTTCCAACGCCGCGTCTGCACCGCCGAAGACCCGGACGCCGCTCCCCTCAACGGCAAAAAGCTTTCGCGGTGCCGATTCATCATCACCGGCGACGCCCGAGACGCCGACGCCCACACCTTGAGCGGCCAAGCCTACGCGCAATACATCAGTGTCTACCTCAAACCTCAGGCCCCATCGACCGGCCCCGCCCCGCCTTGATCCAACGGCGTCGGCCCGATGCAATCGAGCAGGACAGTTCGCCGCGCGACTGACAGGAGGGCTGCTCCAAGTGGTGGGGTTTACAGGAATTTCCTGATCTGCTCCGGCATCCGCTCCTCCCGTTGCTCCTCCCCCGTCCCCAGCGTCACCGCCGCCTCGCCCGACTTGAGCCAGAACTGCACCACCACCTCGCCCCGCTACGAGATAGAGCCACGGTCCCAGCCCCCGAGCGCGGGCGTAGTGCAGTTGCAGGATGCCACCCTGGTAGCTCGCCGGGTTGTAGGTTTCCACGCTATCGAGCCTCCCGGCCAGCGCCGGCCTCCGGCCCTCGGCGATTTCCACCTCGCCCAGCAGGTAGCTCCAGGAACCCCGCGCTTGGGGTCAGCCAAAATGCACCGCGTTGGATCAAAGCGTTGAAAAAGTACGGCCACTGGCCGAAGTTCGCGTCGGCTCAAACCCCGATGCCGGTTCCGGCCCACTGAGCGGCAGGACTCTTCTCGAAAGAATGGCCCGGTAATCGGGAGGATGACGTTTGTCCCTGACTCCGGAGCGTTTCACGGTAACGCGACGGCAACTGAGCGGGAAGGCTTCCTTGATTACCATTGAATCTTTTTACGAGTACCCGGGAATTACCGAGCAAATACACAGCTCTTACGGGATGTGGTTATCAAGTTTTTTGATAGCCAACCGCCACGATGCGGAATGCCATAACATTCCAAAATGAGCCACTACCTATTTCGGGACTAACCATTGCTTCGGGAGTACAAGTCATGGCCCCTCCGAAGAAACCAGCGCCGCCCGCGCGGACCGATGTCCGCTTTGATTTTGTGGACAAGCTTCCCAACAATGTACCGCCGCTCGAGCAGCAGCCCACCTCGCTGTTCCCCTTCCCGCCCCCCGTGGGGCCCGCCGAGGCCACGTATTACTTTCCCATTCGGGTGATGTCGAAGGGAGACAACGCGACGGGCATCTTCTTCCCGTCGGGTTTTAAGTTTCCTAACAAGATCGACGTCATCCTGTACTTTCATGGGCACAAGGCCGGTGAATTCTCGACCATTAACGAGTACTGGAGCGGGAAATTGCACAACATTCGCTTGCGCGAAGACATCAATGCCACGGGAAAACAGGTCGTGCTGATTGCGCCGACGCTGGGTGCCGCGCCCGGCAGCGGCATCAACCCGGACATGGGCATCTTCGCCAATCCGGGCGGGGCGGACGATTTCCTGGCGGAAGTAGTCGAGTGGATCGGCAAGTATGTCCCACAGTATGCTGCCAAGAAGCAGGTTCCCAAGATCGGCGCCATCGTGCTCGCTGGCCATTCCGGAGCGGGGGGCATCCTGTCCCAGCAGGTCAAGACCATGCGCTCCTCGATCTGCGAGGTCTGGGGATTCGACACGATGTATGGCCAGGGCTCTCGCCCCATCGTCGTCAACGGGAAAAAGAAGGGAGAGGCTATCGACGTCGCTGGTGAATGGCTCATGTCGGCTTTCCTGAATAATATCCCAATTGAAATTGGGATCGCGTCGCAATGGCTCCCGATTCCGATCCCGATCCCAAAACTGCGGCCGGCCGCGCAATTTTATTTCTACTGGGTTGGGCCGGATGATCCCGTGAAAGGGCGTTCCCTGGATCTTCAGGAGAGAGTCCGGAAAATGGGACTCAACAACGTGACGGTCATCGAAAGCGCGACCGTCGGGGGAAAAAAGTACAGTTGGGAAAATCATTTTGGGACCGTGACGGTCAACTTCAGGAGGCGCGTCGCCGCCGCGAGATGCTTTTGATGCATGGACCCGGTTGGTGTTCTCGTTCCAGCCCTTTAATGTGACATAAGATATTGAATTTTAAATCTTTTATCAGATTTTTTAGGCGTTTCCAAGGCTTGGGCTTTGTATTGGAGGGGCTGAAACCTCGTCTGAGAACCCGAAACTTCGTCCGGCGCCTGCGTAATAACCGGCCCACCTCGGCAGCAAACAATATAAGTTTATATTTATCAATTTGTTAAATAAGAATTAAAGAGGCTGATCGATCAAGCGCATTCGGCGCATTGTCGAACGAAATTGCAGCCGATCACCGCTTGGTCCATGCTGTGACAGCTATCTCACGGGCTCTTCTCAGGACCACAGAAGGAGGTAACCATGACCGAGACCAACCGCTACGCCCTGGTACAGCGCCTGCTGCACTGGCTGATCGCACTCCTGGTGCTACTCGTTCTGGGGGTCGGCATGATCCTGGGATTTCTGGGTTTCGACGGGACCAAGGAGTCCTTTGGGGGTGCGGTGACCGATGCCCTCTACACCTACCACAAGACCTTTGGCGTCATGATCCTGGCCTTGATGCTCCTGCGCCTGGGCTTCAGGTTGGTCTTGGGCGCCCCGCCGTATCGGCCACCCCTCGAGAAGTTCGAGCGCGTGGCCAGCCATACGGTCCATGGCCTCCTCTACGTCGCGTTGCTGGCCATGCCGATCCTGGGCTGGCTCGCAACGGCGGCGGGCGGCTACCCGGTGCAGTTCTTCGGCTGGACGCTACCGGGACTGATCGGCAAGAACAAGGGGCTCAGCGAGACGCTGTACTCGCTTCACGGGCTGCTCGGCTGGGTCATTCTGGGCCTCATCGTCCTTCATATCGGCGCCGCGATGTGGCACTGGCTGGTCAAGCGCGACGGGGTGATGGCGCGGATGAGCCTGCTTCGCTAAGCAGGTGGATTTGTCCCAACGCACTCCAAATGCCACTATAGGCCTCCTACATCAATTGTGAAATTTCCCCTCCTTGAACAAGGAGGGGTGGCGCGAAGCGCCGGGGTGGTTTGAGACGGTGATTCCACGATTCGGATAGGAGACCTATATATTACAGCGACTCCTCGTTCCAGAGTGGATTGCCACAATGCGGACAGGTTTTGATATGTTTCGCGGATTTAATGGTTTTCTTGATTCCTTTGATCTCTTTAAGCATTTTTTTAAGGCGCTTTTTATTTCTGTTTTTCTTGGGAATAGAAAGCTCCTTGACTACCTTGTCATAAAGATTTTTGACTTTTGCTTCAAAAACAGGGATGTAATTTTCCACAATATCACCTTGATTATAAGAACCGGCACTCATTCATTTAAGTATCATTGCGATCACTTGCCTCTTTGTGACGCTAAAGCCTCGTATCCCCATTCTCAAATTTAAGGTTTTTCAAGACGGCGCTCCTGCGGGAACGTGTGGCGAGTTCTCCGATCCACGGGCAGCGGAAGCAGACGAGGGTTCCGATAACGCCCGCTCCCAATACACCACGCCCGGCAGTGGATTGGCGTAGTAGGGCGCGCGGCGCTGAAAACCCATCGAAGTATAAATGTGCATCGCGCGGTCCAGCGTGTCCAGGGTATCCAGCCGCATGACCGCATAGCCCAGGGCCGCCGCCGCGTTCACGATCTGCGTGGCCAGGATGCGCCCCAGCCCCCGGCCGCGATACGCCGGCCGGACGAACAGCCGCTTCATCTCACAGGCCCCGTCGTCCAGCGGGCGCAGCGCCACGCACCCGGCGGCCTG
>JAVMKJ010000180.1:0-12925 GCA_031732855.1 Candidatus Competibacter sp. | reverse complement strand
TATTCATGATTATGGGAATAATCTTGAATTATTCATCGAAAAATAGCCGTAAAATACGTATTATGTATACATGTTATTTGTTATCATCCCCAAGTCATCAATAATCATGAAGCTCCATCGATCTCATGGCCCGTTCCGGAATCCGCTACGAAGAAGTTCGATCCGCCGCCGAAGCCCTGCTCGGACGCGGCCTCAACCCGACGATCCAGCGCGTGCGCGAACTTCTCGGCACCGGCAGCAACACGACCATCAGCGAGCACCTGAAAAACTGGCAGCAACAACTGGCCGAAGCGCCAAAGCTCGTCCTGCCGCCAGCTATTCCCGAAGCTGTCGCTGCCGCGCTGGATGCGTTCTGGAAAATCGCCGTGCACCACGCCGAAACGGCCTTCGACGAACAGCGGAACGCCGCCGCCCAAGCGGTTTCGGAAGCCGAACAGTCCCGCGACATTGCCATCGCCGAGCAGCGGCAGGCTCGATCCGCCGCTCGCGATCTCCGGCGCGAACTCGAATCCACCCAAGCCGTCGCCCGCGAACTCGCCGACCGCCTCCTGGTGGAACAGGAACGCCGCGCCGCCGCCGAAGCCGCCATTCAGGCCGCCGAACAGCACGTTCGGGCGGCCATGGACACCGTCGCCCAAATCCGCGCCGAAACTACCGCTCGTATTGCCCAAACTGAAACAATTCTGGGACAAACGCGAGCTGACATGGCGAAACAACTCACTGAAGCCCGGCAACGCTTCGAAGCCGAGCGCCAGCGTGGTGAAGCTGGCGAGGCGCGGTTGCTGGCCATGCTCGATCAAATTCGCGCCGAACAGCAAGCCGAACGCCAAGCCTTCACAACCGAGCGCCGTGATTGGAATCATCAGGAAACCCTCTGGCGGGAGCAACACGAAGCCCGACAGCGCGAAACCGCCGAACTGCGGGCAACCCTGACCGCCGCCGGAGAACGCCAGAACGCCCTGACCGACGAATTGGGGCAACTCCGCCGTCTGCTGCGGGATGCGGAAGCCCGGCATCTGGAAACCGTGCGCGAAGCCGAGGGATTACGGGGCGAGTTGAAAGTCGTGCAACAGGACCGAATACGACTGCAACATCAACTGGAGACTCTCCTTGCGCCATCGTCCGATCCGGTGCGAACTCGGACATCGGATTGATTGCCGCCGCGGCCCATACCCCGACGCCCGCGGTACCGGCGCGAACCGCCTCTCGGCGGGAATCAGCCTGAAAAACTCAATTGATTGTTCTATCTTATCAACTCAAGGTGGCCCCCAGCTCGGGTCCATCGTATTGAGCCTTAAGAAATAATGAACGAAACTGCCCCAAAGGAAACTCTTTTGCTCCCCTCCCCGTCCGGTGGTTTCGCCGTCGTCAGCCAGTTCACCGTGGCCAACGGCATGACCGAAGCCGTCAAGACCGCCTTCCGCCAACGGCTGCGTCAGGTGGAACGCGCGCCCGGCTTCGTGCGTCTGGACGTGCTCAGCCCGCTGGATTGCCCCGATGAAATCTGGCTGCTCACCTTCTGGCGCGACGAGGCCAGCTTCCGGTCCTGGTATCGCAGCCACGACTACCACCAAGCGCACAAAGGGATTCCCAGGGGACTGAAACTGGTTCCCGGTCGGACCCTGATCCGCCATTTCGAACACGTCTGCTCCTGAACCGATGAACGCCCGAGAACTCAGCGCCGCCATCGAAGCCCAGCGCCCGGCGATCGCCGAGGCGGTCGCGACCCGCCAATACGCGGAACATCCCGAATTGCGCGAACGCTATGGCCCCGTCGGCTGGCAACGCACTCTGGAAGACGCCAGTTACAATCTCGCCTTCCTCGCCCAAGCCATCGCCCTGGAAAACCCCGCGCTATTCGTCGACTACCTGGGCTGGCTCAAGGTCGTCCTGTTGCGACGGCGGGTCCGGTTGCAGGATGTGCTCGATCATTTCGCGTACTTGCAGGACGGTTTGCGCCAGAGCCTGCCGGCCCCCGAGGCGGCGGCGGTCGCATGCGCTTATGTGGCGGAAGGCGTGCGCCGATTGCCGGACCTGCCCGACGACCTGCCCACGCTCATCGAGGGCAACGCGCCCATTTCCCTGCTCGCGCATCGATACCTCCAGGCTCTGATGCGCGGCGAACGCCACGTCGCCAGCCGGCTCGTCCTCGACGCCGTGACCCAGGGCACGCCGGTCAAGGACATTTACCTGGGCGTGTTCCAGCCCTGCCAGCGCGAGATCGGCCGGCTCTGGCAGACGAATCAAATCAGCGTCGCTCAGGAGCACTATTGCACCGCCGCGACGCAGTGGGTCATGTCGCAGCTCTATCCGTATATTTTTTCCGGCGAGAAGGGCGCTGGCCGGCTGGTGGCCACCTGCATCGCCGCCGAGTTGCACGAGATCGGCGTGCGCATGGTGGCCGACTTCTTCGAGATGGAGGGTTGGGACACGTTTTACCTGGGCGCGAACACGCCCACCGACAGCGTCCTCGGCGCGCTCGTCGAACGTCGGGCGGACGTGCTGGGCATCTCCGCCACCATCACCTACCATGTGAGCGAGGTGCAGCGGCTGATCCAGGCCGTGCGCGCGGCCCCCGCCTGTCGCGACGTGCTCGTCCTGGTGGGCGGGTATCCCTTCAACCTCGCGCCGGACCTGTGGCGGCGCATCGGCGCGGACGGTTGGGCGCCCGACGCTCAGACGGCCGTGGAGCGCGCGCGCGAACTCCTGGCCGCGCGGAGACCGGCATGAACAGACTTCACGACCAGGGCATCGCCCTGATCTGCGATCTCCAGGGGCGGGTGCGCGAAATCATTCGCGACAGTCTGGATCTCGGCCCGCGCCTGCCCCCCGGCACGCCCATCGTCGAACTCGCGGACGCCGGCAACCAGGAGAAAGCCCGGCACTTTTTGGACGTCATCCATTCCACCGGCGCGGCGCTGGGATGGGAAATCAACGTGTTGCTGGAGGGCGGGCTGGTCCCGCTGCACTGGGGCGGCGGAGTGAACGACGAGCGTCTGGTGGTGGTGATCGCCCGCACCCGCACCGCTCTGGCGGGGCTGACGGAAGAGCTCATGCGGATCAACAACGAGCAGACCAACGCCTTTCGGTCGCTCGCCAAGGAGATCGCGCGACTCGTTCACGCCCAGGGCGAACGGGATGCGCGGCTGCTGGAGGAATTGACCGAGTTGAACAACGAATTGGCCGCGTTGCAGCGCGAGATGGCCAAGAAGAACGTCGAACTGGAACGGCTCAACCAGTTGAAAAACCAGTTTCTCGGCATCGCCGCGCACGATCTGCGCAGCCCGTTGGGGGTGATTCAGATGTACAGCCAGTTTCTGGAAACCGAACTGGATCTCGCCGTATCGGAAGAGCACCGTCAATTCATCGTCACCATCCGCCACACCAGCGAAGCTCTCCTGCGCCTGGTGGATAATCTCCTCGACGTCTCGCAGATCGAAGCCGGCAAACTGGAACTGCACCGCCAGCCGCTGGATTTGCGGGCGCTGGTCGAGCAGAGCCTCGCCCTCAACCGGGTGCTGGCCACCAAGACGCACCGGCAACTCGCGCTCGTCGCCCCGGAATCCGCGCCTCTCCTGCTGGACGCCGACGGTCCGAAACTCGAACAGGTTCTGAACAATCTCATTGGCAACGCCCTGAAATTCTCGCCGCCGGGCACGCATGTGGAGGTGCGCCTCGGCCGTGAAGGCGATCGTGCGCTGGTGTCCGTGCGCGATCAGGGGCCGGGCATCCCGGCTCAGGAAGTGGGCAAGCTGTTCCGGTTCTTCCAGAAGACCAGCGTGCGCAGCGTCGGTGGCGAGCGCAGCAGCGGCCTGGGTCTGGCCATCGCCCGCAAGATCGTGGAGGGCCACGGTGGAACGATCTGGGTCGAGACCGAACCCGGTCGCGGCTCCACCTTTTCGTTCGCGTTGCCCTTGAAATCCCCTTGACATCCCCTTGAGATCGCGGCTCATGACGACACCTATCCGCATCCTGGTGGCCGACGATGACGCCGCCAAGCGCCTGGCCATCGCGCGTATCCTGCGTCGGGCCGACTACGCGGTGCTGCAAGCCGCCGGTGGCCTGGAAGCACTCGATCTGGCCAAAACCGCCGCGCCGGATTTGGTGCTGCTGGACGTGGAAATGCCCGACCTCAACGGTACCGAAGTCTGCCTCCGACTCCGGGCGGATCCCGCCACGAACGCCCTGCCGGTGCTCTATCTCTCGGCACACCGCATCACCAGCCAGCATCGCGTCGAGGGCCTGGATTCAGGCGCCGACGGTTATCTGGTCTGGCCGGTGGACCCGCGGGAACTGCTGGCCTGGGTTCGGACCCTGCTGCGCGTCCACCGCACCGAACGCGCCCTGCGCGCCGCCAATGCCGATTGGCATCACACCCTGGAGAGCATCAGCGATGCCTTTTTTGCCTTGGACGACGCCTGGCGGGTAGTCCACTTCAACGCCGCCGCGGAGCGGGCGTTGGGGCGCGGCCGGGAACAGGTCCTGGGCCGGCACCTGCTGGACAGTTTTCCCGAGGCGCGCGGCAGTGTGTTCGAAGCGAAATACGCCGAAGCCTTGCGCGACCGGCAACCCCTGGTTTTCGAGACCTTCTTCGCCCGACCGCCCTACGCCAACTGGTATGAAGTGCGGATCTATCCGCGCGAGCCGGGCATTTCGGTCTATTTCCAGGTGATCACCGCCCGCAAGCAGGCCGAGGCCGAGCGCGAGAATCTGATTCGCGAGCTTCAATCCGCGCTCGCCAACGTCAAAACCCTCCACAAGCTGCTCCCCATCTGCGCAGGTTGCAAAAAAATCCGCGACGACGACGGCTATTGGCAAAGCGTCGAGGGCTACATGCTGGAGCACGCCGATGTCCGTTTCAGCCACGGTCTCTGCCCGGACTGCCTCCGCGCGTGCTATGCGGAACTCAACGAAGACCCCATACCCCCACGCGCGGTTCCCGATGAAAATCACTGACTCACCCGCGATCCGGCGTTTCGCGATGGCTCGCGGGACCCGTCTGGCTCCGGTGGCATCGCGCTCGCAAGAGATAGGACCGAAACGGCACACTTTGTTTGAAGTGGGGTATAAACTGCTAACATTCCCCGGCTTGCCTTGGGGGGAACACCCGATACCGGGGCACGCGGTTTGCCTGTATTCCAAGGAGAAAACAACGATGAAAGCTGAGTGGAAAAACCTGCTGCTGGCGGGGTTGTTGCTGGCGGGTGTCAACGTCGCCCAAGCCGCCTCGCCCATCAAGATCGGCTCGTTCCTGACCGTGAGCGGCCCGGCTTCGTTTCTGGGCGATCCCGAGCTGAAAACCCTGCAGATGTACGTCGAGGATATCAACGCCAAGGGCGGGGTCAACGGCCGCCTGCTCGAACTGGTGCATTACGACACCGGCGGCAACGCCAAGGACGCAGTCAACTTCGTCAAGCGTCTGATTAAGAACGATAACGTGGATCTGATCGTCGGCGGCACCACTTCCGGCGACACCCTGGCGGTCATCCCGGACGTGGAAAAGGAAGGCATTCCCTTCATCTCGCTGGCCGCCGCCGTCGAAATCGTCGAGCCGACCAAGCCATGGGTGTTCAAGGTCGCGCCCACCGACCGCATGGCCGCCGCCCGGATTTTCGAAGACCTGCGCAAGCGCGGCCTGACCAAGATCGCCCTGATTGCGGGCGACGGCGGCTTCGACAAATCCGGTCGCGAGCAGATCCTCAAACTGGCGCCCCAATACGGCATCACCATCGTCGCCGACGAGTCCTACGGCAACAAGGACAGCGACATGACCGCCCAGCTCACCAAGATCCGCGCCACCGACGCCCAAGCGATCCTCAACTTCGGCTTCGGCCAGGCCCCCGCCATCGTCACCAAAAACATCAAGCAACTCGGTATCGCCCTGCCGCTCTACCAATCTCACGGCGTCGCCTCGAAAACCTACATCGATCTCGCCGGCGAGGCGGCGGAAGGCGTGCGTCTCCCGGCGGCGGCGCTGATCGTCGCCGAACAGTTGCCCGACACCGATCCCCAGAAACCGGTGCTGCTCGATTACAAAAAGCGCTTCGAAGCCAAGCACGGGCCGGTGTCGACCTTCGGCGGCCACGGTTACGATGGTTTGCTCATCGCCAAGGCTGCGATCGAGCGGGCCGGCGGCCCCGACAAGGCGAAGGTACGCGACGAGATCGAAAAAACCAGGGGCTTCACCGGGACTGCCGGCGTGTTCAACATGACTCCCCAGGACCACATGGGCTTGGGCCCGGACGCCTTCAAACTGGTGGAAATCCGCAACGGAGCATGGAAAATCATCGACTAACGCAATCTCCACTACACTTTTCCAGTGGTGAAGGGACGAAGCCCGGTCCCCTCCCCCCAGCCCGTTAACCTTCAGAGGTCCGCACCATCCATGAATGCCGTGGTTCAAGCCAAGGCTGAAAGCCGCCATCTCCTCTCCGGCAATGAAGCGGTCGCCCGCGCCGCCTGGGAAGCCGGCGTTCGGGTCGCCGCCGCCTATCCCGGTACGCCCGCGACCGAGATCCTGGAAAACCTCGCGCTGTACCGGGACATCCACTCCGAATGGTCGGTCAACGAAAAGGTCGCGGTGGAAGTTGCCATCGGGGCCTCGCTGGCGGGCTCGCGCGCCTTGGCGGCCATGAAGCATGTTGGCATGAACGTCGCCTCCGATGCGTTCATGACCCAGTCGCTGGCCGGCGTGGTCGGCGGGCTGGTCATCGTGGTGGCCGACGATGTGGGCCTGTCCTCCTCGCAAAACGAGCAGGATTCCCGCTATTGGGGTCGCTTTGGCCACATGCCGATCCTGGAACCGGCCGATTCCCAGGAAGCCTACGAAATGGTCAAGCGGGCCTTCGACCTCTCCGAGGAATACGAAGTCCCGGTCATCGTCCGCATGACCACCCGCGTTTGTCACGTCAAGGCCATGGTGGTCGTCCAAGGCGACCGCATCGAGCATCGCGCCGCAGGCTTCCAGAAAAATCCCCAGCGCTGGGTGATGACGCCGGCCAACGCCAAACCGCGCCTGCCGCTGATGCACGAGCGCGACCGAAAACTCCGGGAACTGAGTGAAACCAGCGACCTCAACGTCGTTTTCCCCGGCGACGACCGACGGATTGGCTTCGTCACCGCCGGCCCCGCCTTCATGCACGTGCGCGAGACCTTCCCCAACGCGCCCGTGCTCAAGCTCGGCTTCAGTTGTCCGCCGCCGCTGGAAAAGATCCGCGCCTTCGCCGGCCAGGTGGACACGCTGGTGGTGGTCGAGGAAACCGAGTTATTGCTTGAAACCGAAATCCGCGCCGCCGGCATCGCCGTCCGGGGTAAGGATGTGCTGCCGCGCTTCGGCGAACTGGCTCCCAGCGTGCTGCGCCCGGCCATCAAGCCCCTGTTGGGCGAACCCTGGGAGGTTCCAAAACGCTCCCAAGCCAGCGTCTTCCCCCGCCCGCCGACCATGTGCGCCTCCTGCCCGCATCTTGGCCCCTACTTCGCCCTTTCCCACATCCGCAACCTCAACATCATCGGCGACATCGGTTGCTACACCCTGGGCGCCGGCCATCCCTGGAACGCCCTCGACACCTGCACCTGCATGGGGGCCTCGCTCAGCATGGCCCACGGCATGGACAAGGGCCGTGGCGATTCGGACGAGAAGAAGCACATCGTCGCGGTGATCGGCGATTCCACCTTCCTGCACATGGGGATGCAGGGTCTGCTCAACATGATCTACAACCGGGGCAACGTCACCGTGCTGCTGCTGGACAACCGTACGGTCGGCATGACCGGCGGCCAGGAGAATCCCGGGACCGGCGAGGATTTGCACGGCCTGCCGGCCCCACGCGTGGATTTCGCCAAATTGGTCGAAGGGCTGGGCGTCCGCCCCGAGCGCATCCGCATGGTCGATCCCTACGAACTGCCCACCATCGTCAAGCTGGTACGCGAAGAGACCAGGATGGAGGAACCCTCGGTCATCATCACCAACCGGCCCTGCTCGCTCACCGACCGCTTCGAACATCTTCAGCCCTACGCGGTCATCGACGACAAGTGTACCGGTTGCGGCAACTGCATCGACCTCGGCTGCCCGGCCATCTTCGTCGCCCGCCGCGAGACCGTGACCGCCAAGAGCGGCAAAAGCAAGGAACTGGTGTTCGCCCGCATCGACGCCAATACCTGTACCGGTTGTCACATGTGCGTCGAGACCTGCGCGCCCGAGGCCATCGTCCAGCCACAGCCACAGAACCGCGTCATTCGGATTCAGCCCCATGCGTGACGGCACCACCAACATTCTCGTGGTCGGCATCGGCGGTCAGGGCGTGATGACCGCCGCCGAAATGCTGGCCCGCGCCGCCCTGAATCAGGGTTACGACGTCAAGAAAACCGAAGTTGCCGGCATGGCCCAGCGCGGCGGCGTGGTCTCCTCGCACGTCCGCTTTGGCCCCAAGGTCTATTCACCGCAGATCGATCCCGGCGAAGCCGATCTGCTGATCGGATTCGAGGCCGCCGAAGCGTTGCGCTGGCTGCCGCACTTGCGCCCGACCGGCGTGGCCATGGTCAACACCTTGCGCATCGCTCCACCGGTGGTCTCGGTCGGTTTGTACGACTATCCCGCCGATCCCATTGGTGAACTGGCGGCGACCGGGATCGAGGTTCACGCCTTCGACGCCGGCGCTGTTGCCGAGGAACTGGGCAATCCCAAGCTGGTGAACACCATCATGCTGGGGGCGATCAGCGACTACCTGCCCTTCCCGGCCGAGGTGCTCAAGGACTGCATCGTCGAGGGCTTCCGCGCCTACAAGCCCAAACTGGCGGATATTAACGCCCGAGCGTTCGACGTCGGGCGTGCGGCCGGTCATGCCCAGGCGGTTCCACGCCAAACGGCGGCGTAGTAGCCGGATCAACCACATGAAAATAATGTAAACACCGGGGAGATAACGATGAAAGGTAGATTGTGGAGAAGCACTCTGGCGGCGTTCCTGCTGCTGATCGGTACCCATTCGGCCGGCGCCGCCGAACCGATCAAGATTGGCTCGTTTCTGACCGTGACCGGCCCGGCTTCGTTCCTGGGCGATCCCGAGCTGAAAACCCTGCAGATGTACGTCGAGGACATCAACGCCAAGGGCGGCGTCGGCGGTCGCCCGCTCGAGCTGGTGTATTACGACACCGGCGGCAACGCCAAGGACGCGGTCAACTTCGTCAAGCGTCTGATTAAGAACGACAACGTCGATTTGATCGTCGGCGGCACGACCACCGGCGACACCCTGGCGGTCATCCCGGACGTGGAAAAGGAAGGCATTCCCTTCATCTCGCTGGCCGCCGCCGTCGAAATCGTCGAGCCGACCAAGCCATGGGTGTTCAAGGTCGCGCCCACCGACCGCATGGCCGCCGCCCGGATTTTCGAAGACCTGCGCAAGCGCGGCCTGACCAAGATCGCCCTGATTGCGGGCGACGGCGGCTTCGACAAATCCGGTCGCGAGCAGATCCTCAAACTGGCGCCCCAATACGGCATCACCATCGTCGCCGACGAGTCCTACGGCAACAAGGACAGCGACATGACCGCCCAACTCACCAAGATTCGGTCTTCGGGGGCGCAGGCGATCATCAACTTCGGTCTGGGCCAAGCCCCGGCCATCGTCACCAAGAATATCAAGCAACTCGGTATTGCCTTGCCGCTCTATCAATCTCACGGCGTGGCCTCCAAGACCTTCATCGATCTGGCCGGCGACGCGGCGGAAGGCACGCGCCTGCCGGCGGCGGCCTTGGTGGTCGCCGAGCAACTGCCCGATGCCGATCCCCAGAAACCGGTGCTGCTGGCCTACAAAAACCGGTACGAAGCCAAATACGGGCCGGTATCCACTTTTGGCGGCCATGCCTACGACGGCCTGATGATTGCCGTGGCGGCCATCCAGCGGGCCGGCGGCCCCGACAAGGCCAAAGTGCGCGACGAGATCGAGAAAACCAAAGGCTTTATCGGCACCTCGGGTGTGTTCAACATGACCCCTCAAGACCACATGGGCCTGAATCTGGACGCTTTCAAGATGGTGGAAATCCGCAACGGCGGTTGGAAAATCGTCGAATAGCACAATCTCTCCCTCACCCCCCTCGCCCGCAAGAGCGAGGGGGGAACTCGCCGGATAGTCATCTCCACCCATGCCCGAGCAACTCCTCCAATTCCTGGTCACCGGGATCACAGTCGGTTCCCTGTACGCCCTGGTGGGTCTGGGTTTCGCCCTGATCTACAACGCTTCCGACGTGGTGAACTTCGCCCAAGGGGAGTTCGTGATGCTCGGCGCCATGACCGCCATCGCCCTGCTCGGTACCGGTCTGCCGCTACCCTTGGCCGCCGTCGCCGCTACCCTGGTCGTGGTCCTGGTCGGCCTGCTGCTGGAGCGTTTCGCCATCGAACCAGCCTTGGGCGCGCCGGTGGTGACCACCATCATCATTACCATCGGCGCCGCCATTTTCCTGCGCGGCGTCGCGCTGCTCCTGTGGGGCAAGGACTTTCACTCCCTGCCCCCCTTCTCGGGCGACACGCCCATCCGCCTCGGCGGGGCGACGGTACTGCCGCAAAGTCTGTGGGTGCTTGGCGTCACGGTGCTGCTGGTGGTGTTGGTCCGCGCCTTCTTCAACCGTACCCTGCTGGGCAAGGCGCTGCTGGCCTGCTCGTTCAACCGCGCCGCCGCGCAACTGGTCGGCATCAACGTCCGGGTCATGCTGCGGCTGGCCTACGGCCTGTCCGCCGGTTTGGGCGCGCTGGCCGGCATCCTGATCGCTCCCATCACCTTCAGTTCCTACGAAGCCGGCGTCATGCTCGGCCTCAAGGGCTTTTCCGCCGCCATCGTCGGCGGCATCGGCAACCCGATGGGGGCAGTGGCCGGCGGCCTGCTGCTGGGGGTACTGGAGGCGCTGGGCGCCGGACTGATCTCATCCGGCTACAAGGACGCCATCGCCTTCCTGTTCGTGTTGATGGTGCTGTTCTTCGAGCCGACCGGACTGTTCGGCCACAAGGTCGCCGAGCGGGTCTGAGCGATGCGGCTGGCCGGTTTTTACGCCTTCGCCGCCGGGGTGGCGTTGCTGCCCGTGCTGTTTCCGAACAACTATTTCGTGACCGTGGTCGGGGCGTCCGCCGGCCTGCACGTCATTCTCGCCGTCGGACTCAACCTGCTGATGGGCTATGCCGGTCAGATATCCCTGGGTCACGCCGCGTTCTTCGGCATGGGGGCCTACGCCTCCGCCATTTTGACCACCCGCTTCGGCTGGCCCGGGCTGCTGGCCATGGCCGCCGGTCTGCTGGCCGCCGGCGCGATCGCCTGGCTGCTCGCCCGCCCCATCCTGCGCCTGCGAGGTCATTACCTGGCCATGGCGACCCTCGGGTTCGGCATCATCGCTCACGTCATCATGGTGCAGGCAACCCATTGGACCGGCGGTCCGGACGGCTTGGCCAGCATACCCTCGTTGAACCTGCTCGGCTGGCGGGTCGATGGCGACCTGCCGTGGTACGGTGTCATCATGGTCGCCATGCTGCTGGCGCTCTGGCTCTCGCTCAACCTCGTGGACTCTCAGGTCGGCCGTGCCCTGCGCGCGGTGCACGGCTCCGAATTCGCCGCGCAAATGATGGGCATCGACATCGGCCGCGCCAAAACCCAGGTGTTCGTGGTCTCCGCGCTGTTCGCCGCTTTCGCGGGCAGTCTGTTCGCCCACCAGCAGGCCTTCGTCAGCCCCGATTCGTTCAGTTTGATCGTTTCCGTCGAATTGGTCACCATGGTGGTATTAGGCGGCATGGCCTCGACCTTCGGCGCGGCTTGCGGAGCGATCGCCTTGACCCTGCTGAACGAATGGCTGGTCGTGTTCGAAGACTATGAAATGCTGATTCACGGCGCCTTGCTGATGGCCGTCATGATTTTTATGCCGCAGGGGCTGTTCGTGGGGCTGAGCCAGGGCGGGCGGCGGTTGTGGGCCATGGTTCGCCAAAAAACCTGATCTCGCATCAACCGTGCGCCCACTCAAAGCCGACGAGGTTGCGTTGCTCGCGGCTGAACTCCATCCCGATCAGCGTTACGGGCATTCCGGCGAACTTCTCCGCGTAACCGCGTGCTTGCAGTTGCGCCAAAGCCCGGCCGGCTTCACTGGATTCCACCACCTTGAATTCCAGCAAGTAGACTCGCCCGGCGAAGACGATGGACAGGTCGATGCGGCCACGGTTGGTCGCATCCTCCGGCGTGACCGCCAGGCCCAGCGCGGCGAAGTAGCAGTACACCACCGAGGCCCAGTAACCTTCGTAATCGGCGATGGCGTTGCGCCGATGCCAGTCGTGAGGGATGGAGGCAAAAAAGGCGTGGAACGCCCGGTACAGTCCGTCCGGCTCGTCGGCTTCCAGCGCGGCGTAGATTCGATCCTCGGTGCGTAGCCGGTCCTGCATGTTGGGCACGTAGGCATTCAGAATCGCGGTCGGCAGGCTGGCGCGTACTTCAAAGTTGGGGTAACGCAGCCGGTAGCGGTAGAGACCGCTGCGCTGGTAGCGCTCCCGGATGGTCAGATAGCCGGTCTGAAACAGCAACGCCTCGGGTTCGATACGATCCACGTCGAAGGTGCCGAGCAGTTCCTCTCCGGCCTCCAGGTTTTCCAGGTCGGGAATGTTGTAGCGGCGGGTTTGCAGCAGATTGATCAGGAAGGTGGGGGTACCGGTCTCAAACCACCAGGGACGAAACTCGCGGCTATCCAGATACAGCAGTACGTCGAAAGGGTTATAGACCGGCTCGCCGAGAAAGTTGTAGCCGTTGTACCACTGTTTCACCTCGGCCAAGTCCACACCGGCCAGATGATCGGCGAAGGCGCTTTCCAACTCGCCTTGGGTGTACCCGCACAGCGTGGCGAAACGTCCGTCCAGGGTCAATAGTTCGGACAGTTTTTAGGCGGCGATAGACTGGATCAGGCCGTAATTACA
>JAVMKJ010000179.1:9910-12961 GCA_031732855.1 Candidatus Competibacter sp. | reverse complement strand
TTACGGAGCGGACAGCTTGGAACGGCGGGGCTAGCGCAACGTGGCCAGCGCCCCCCGCATCCGTTCCAACCCTGCCATCAGCAGGGCGCGCGGGCAGCCGAAGTTGAGTCGCACGAAGCCCGCGCCGCCCGGTCCGAAGGTCTCGCCGTCGTTCAAGGCCACCCCGGCCCGCTCCAGGAAAAAGCGGTGCGGATTGCCGGGAATGCCCGCTTCCCGGCAATCCAGCCAAATGAGATAGGTCGCTTCCGGAACGGTGGCGCGGATGCCCGGCAGGTGGCGGAGGAGGTAATCCACCACCGCATCGCGGTTGGCGGTCAGATAGGGCAGCAATTCGCTCAGCCAGTCGCCGCCATGGCGGTAGGCGGCCAGCGCGGCGGTCAGGGCGAGGATGTTCGCGTCGGGCACGATGCCGCGCATGGCCAGCTTGAATCGCCGCCGGAGTTCCGAATTCTGAATGATGGCGAAACTGGCGCCCAGACCCGCGATGTTGAAGGTCTTGCTGGGCGCCATCAGGGTGATGCAGCGCCGGGCAATCTCCGGCGCCAGCGTGGCGAGCGGCCTGTGCTTGCGGCCATCCAGCAGCAGGTCGCAGTGAATCTCGTCCGAACAGATCACCAGGTCGTGACGCTCGCAGAGGTCCGCCAACCGCTCCAACTCCCTCGCGCCGAACGCGCGCCCGACCGGATTGTGCGGATGGCAGAGGATGAACAGCCGGGCGTGCGGACCGATGGCCGCCGCGAAGGCCGCGTCGTCAAAGGTGTAATAGATCCGCCGGTCGTGCGATCTGGCCATCAATTCGATGGTGACCAGCCGTCGGTCCTGGTTGCCCGGCGCGGTCAGAAACGGCGGATACACCGGCGTTTGCACCAGCACTTCGTCGCCCGGCTCGCCAACCGCCCGGCAGACCACGTTCAATCCGCACACCAGCCCGGGCAGATAGACGATCTGCTCCGGTCCGACCGTCCAGCCGTAGAGATCGGCCATCCGCGCGCAAATCGTTTCGGTCAGTTCGTCCGGCGGAGCGCCATAGCCCAGGACGCCGTGCGCGACCCGCTCGCGCAGGGCCGCCAGCACCGGTTCCGGCGCGGGAAAATCCATGTCGGCCACCCAGAACGGCAGGGCGTCGCCGTAGCGCTGCCATTTGAGGCTGTCGGTACCCTGTCGGGTGACGGGTCGATCGAAATCGTGGGTCATGAAGACTGGATCGGTGAATGAATGATGGGTTGGGTTGGACTTATGGAAAACCGTCCGCTCACACCAGGTCATGCATCTGACGCAGATGGCGATAGACGATGCCCGATACTTCCCGGATGACATCGCCGCGAGCGTTCATCCAGGCCGGGTAGTTGCTCGCCGGCCGGGCCTTTTCGATGATGCCGATGAAGGTGTAGGGATAGCGGCGACCATCGCGGCCCTGCGCGACCAGGATGCCCATGTCGCCGCACAACCGGGCGGTGGTGCCGGTCTTGTCGAATACCCGGGTCTGTCGCGCCACTCCCCCGGCCTCGGTGTAGATGCGATCGCGGTTGGGCAGGCCCATCAATCGCTTGAGTTCGCCGGAATAGGGAAGCTGGTCGTACCAGAGAGCATGCAGGAAGCGGTGATAGTCCAGGGCGGAAGCCTTGTTGCGATAAGAACGACCGCCGCCAGGAATGCGCTCGACGATCCGGGTTTGGCGGAAAATGTCGGGGTGGCGGTGCTTGAGAGTGTGTTCCGCCTCGGCGGGTCCGGAACGGGCGCTGGTCCGGTTCAGTAGTTCGATGAAATAGTTGGTGGCCTGGTTGTCGCTATGCTGGATCATCGCCTCCATCCGGGCGCGGTGGTAGGGCGTGTATTGCAGCTTGCCCTCTCGCACCTTGTTGAAAAAGGCCAGGGCAATGAAGGGCTTGATCATGCTGGCGCTCTGATAGGGCGTGCCGGCGTTGACTGTAATGAGATATCGCCGGCTGGTGAAGTCGTAGACCAGCCAGGCGGTGCGTTCGTCGGCGGCCAGCCGACCGCTTTGGCGCAGGCGCGCCATGTAGCGCTCGATGCTGGTGTTGAGGTCGGTCGTGGTCCAGAACTGAAGCCGGGGCTGGGTCGGCGGTTGATTCCCGCGGTACGCGGGCGGTTGGCTCCAGGGTCTGGCGGGGGGGCGGTTCCAGTATTGGGGGGAGCGCGCCGGCCAGTTGGGGCGGCTGACGGGGGGAGGTTCGTCCCACCACCCGTCTGCCGCGTCGGATTTCGGAGGGAAGCCGAAACCGGCGGTTGCAACGAGCGCCGTCAGTCGGGTGAGGAATGCGCGCCGGGAGGAGTCGGCGACCGAGTCGGTGCCGGTGGTGGATTCCGGGTCGGAAGGTGGGATGAAGAACATGAGGGCGGGTTTCCGGGTGACGAGTGGTTTGCTTGCTGATTATGGGCCGGAAACCTGAAAGGCGACAACGAGCGGATAATGGTCGGAACCGATGGCCGGTCCGATTTTCCGCTTCCGGATCCGGATACCCTCCGAGAACAGCGCGTGGTCGATCGGAATCCACAGCGGTGGCCAGCCGGCGGGCCAGGAGGGCTGAATTCCCAGGCCATCGCCGCTGTCGCGCAGGCCCGAGGCGGCGAGCAGATCCTCGAAGTACGGCGACCAGGGCGTGACGTTCAGATCGCCTAACACCAGCAGCCGGGGTTGTCGGGCAAACAGGGCGAGCGCCGCGAGTTGATCGTTGCGTCCCCAGGCGGTTTGGGCGCTGATGGGCGGCGGGGGGTGAGTCGCCAGCAAAGTAAAGCGTTGCCCGCCGCTCGCGAATTCCGCCATGATCGAGGGGAACCCGGCGCCGCCGAGTTGGATGACTTCCGCTTTCAGGAACGGGTGCCGGCTGAGCAGGGCGATCCCGAATGGGTCCGCGCGGGGCACGGCGGCACGGTGCGGATAGCGGTCGGCGAGATCGGCCAGTCGATCGAGCAGCCAGGGCGTGACTTCCTCCAGCACGATGAAGTCGGGATCGTGGTCCGTGATGGCCTGGCGGATGCGGGGGTAGTCGCGGTTGTCGAAGTTGACGTTCGCCAGCAGCGCCCGGAAGG
>JAVMKJ010000179.1:0-9810 GCA_031732855.1 Candidatus Competibacter sp. | reverse complement strand
ATGCGGGGGTAGTCGCGGTTGTCGAAGTTGACGTTCGCCAGCAGCGCCCGGAAGGTCGGATCGTCGCCGCCGGCCGCGGCTTCGGCGCCGGTCAGGAATCGCGGCGCGATGACGGTGGCGTCGAGCAGGGCGAAAGCAGCGAAGGCCACCGCCCAGCGGACCCGACGCCAGGCCAGCATCGTCAGGGCGCCGAGACCGAGCACGAGCGCGTACTGCGCCCGGAAATGACAGGTCAGTTCGAGAACCCACCACGACCGCCCGGCGAATCCGGCCAGGGTGGCGATGCAGGCCAGAACGCTGGCGGTGGCCACCAGGCCCGAGCCGGTGACGCGAAGATTGGGTTGCATGTCCGTCGTTCGTGATTCCGCAGGCTGACAGCCCCCGCGTGGGCGGCCGGGAATTTCCACAAGAGCAACCGTTCACACCCCCACCCCAGCCATCCCTCACAAGGGGGGAGGGAGTCTTGCGGAACAATGGGTTACTGGCTCCCCCTCCACTCGTGGGAGGGGGTCGGGGGGAGGGGATCCGCACGCTTACCCACAAGATAGTCAGGGTTAGGAAAAACCCTGATTCCGCACGCGATAATCCTTATTTACTCCAAGAGGCCAGACTTTAATATTAGCCGCGCCGGCATGATGTTTAACCTCATGACATTGCATAAAAAATCAATACTGGAAAGCGCGGGTCCGGCCAACGCGCGGGGAGGAGCGGCAACGCTACTGACCACCAAAACGAGGATTGCATAATGAAAAGCGAGATCACCCGGCCGGTTAAGGCCAGGCGCTACGGCAACGAAGGATTGGTGCCCGTGGACAGATATAGCTGTCCGTATCGCGGTACGGCGTCGTGCGTGAGCGCGAGCGGGGGCAGTTATTGCGGTGGTTATGGTGGAGATGTACCCATTAGAGGTACCCAACTTCATTCGGTCCGGTGTCTGGAGGAGAATAACGCCGATTTCGTGTTGTACAACTGGCTGAAGATGCCGCAACGCTTGGCTTATCCCCTGCGACATCGCTAGGAATCCACAATTCCATCAACCTATTTTTCCACGGACGGCGGAGCAAAGGATCTGGCAACCGTTACGACCGAGCACAAGGACGAGCTTTAGGGATTGAGGCGGAGATCCGGATCGCATCCGGATTCTCCGCCTTGTTTTTTCGGCTATTGCTGTACCGTGACCCGGACCTTCTGGTCGTTCTGCCACTCGCCCACGATTTTTTGGCCGTTCTCGTACATGACGCCCTGCCCGTGTTTGCGGCCGTTGCGCCATTCGCCTTCGTAGCGGTCGCCGTTGCTGTAGTAGTGGGTACCCTGACCGTTGGGCTGGTCGCTGGCGAATTCGCCGACGTACTTGTCGCCGTTGGCATAGAGATAGGTGCCCTGGCCGCTTTTCTTGCCGTTGCGCCAACTGCCTGAGTAACGGTTGCCGCTGCGGTAGTAATAGGTACCCTGGCCGTCGATCGCGCCGTTGCGCCACTCGCCGACGTATTTTTCGCCGCGGCCGGCATAGAGGTAGGTGCCTTGGCCGTGCATCTTGGCGTTGCGAAAATCTCCGGTGTATTCGCTGCCGTCCGGATAACGGTAGGTTCCCTCGCCATTCTGGCAATTGCCGCGAATGCAGTCGGAACCCGGCACGGTCGTCGCCGCGGGCTGCGGTTCCGGCGGGCGGGGCGGCGGGGCCGGTTCCGGCACCGCGCTCTTGGCGGGCGAGGGTTCCGGAGTCGAGTCCGGAATCGGGCGCGCGCCGGCGGGCGGGGCGGTGGCCACTTCCAGCTTTTTGGGCAGAACGATCTGGAGCGTGCTTTCGTTCCCGGCGGTCAGATTGACCTTGCCGTTCCAGTCGGAATAGCCTTCCCGGCTGACGCGCACCTGGTAGGAACCCGGTTTCATTTCGATCTGCATCGGCACCGTGCCGACTTTTCGGCCGTTGATCGAGATTTCGGCATCCTCGACGTTGGCGCGGACCATCAGTTGGGCTGAAGCGGATTGTTGCTGCTGCTGTTGCAACTCCTTCAACCTGGCCCGCGCGGCCGAAGCCTGCCGGCTCTTGGGATAGGTCGCCAGAAACTGCTCGATCTCGGCTGGATCGCTGCTGTTTCTGATCGCGGCCCAGGCCTGTTCCACCGTGCCCGGTTTCGCCGACGGTTCGGGCGGTTGAGTGGGCGGCTGCTCGGCCGACTGAGGAATCGAGACCAGGTCGATCGGTGGGACACCCGGCTGCGGGGAGGGTTCGGGCCGAGCGGTCGGTGGCTGGCTGGGGGGCCTGATCGGCGTTTCCACCGATTCTTCCGGCGGTTCGGTCGGTAGCGGGGTGACGGGTTTGGTTGCCGTTTCCGCCCGGGCCAGTTGCTCGCGCAGATCCCGCAAGCGGGGATGGGCCGGGTTAAGCCGCGCCAGCCGATCGATCGACCCCTTGGCCGCCGCGGTATCGCCGCGCTGGATGGCGGACGCACTCTGATCGGCATAACGGTCGGCGATGCGGTCGAGTCCTTCCCGGGCCTCGGCGTTGCCGCGGTCGCGTTTGAGCACCTCGCCGTAGCAGTCGACGGCATTGCCGCCCTTGCGGGAAGCGAGCTTGTTGGCTTTCAGGTAAGCATCGCATTCCCGGAGCAGGGCGGCGATTTTGGCGGTTTCGGCGGCGGGTTCGGGGGGCATGGCGGCCTTGGCCTCGCGCAACTGCCCGCGAACTTCCTCGCGCAGCGCCAGCAATCGGGAATGGTCGGGAATCTGCTGCAGGCCCTGTTCGATCTGGAGCAGGCTGGTTTCGTAGGCGCGGTTCCGCTGGGAATCCAGCGCCCGCGCCAATTGTTCGTCGGCCTTGCGCCGGCGCTGCTCGGCCTCGGCCTTCTGGCGTTCGGCTTCGATCCTCTGCCGCTCGGCCGCCTCGGCCAGCCGGCGGGCCGCTTCTTCCTGGCGCTTCAGTTCGGCCTGTTGCGCCAGTACCTCCTGTTTCATGGCCAGCAAACCGGGATGGTTGGGCACCGCCTGCAAACCCTGTTCGATATGAACCAGGCTCAGGCCGAGCGTGCCTTCCTGCCGGGCGCGCTGGGCCTGATCGAGAGACTGTTCGGCCAGCAACTGCGCCTGTATCTGTTGTTCTTCCCGGGCCTTGCGGGCGGCGCCCTCGGCAAGCTGGCGCCCGACTTCCTCGCGCAGCGCCAGCAGGGCGGGATGGTCGGGGACAAGCTTCAGGCCCTGCTCGATATGGGGCAGGCTGTCCTCCAGGGCGCCGGCCTGTTGCTCTTGGCGGGCCTGGGCCAGCAGCGAGTCGGCTTCCGCCCGCCGCTGGGCGGCGAGGTCGACAGCGGAGGGTTCCGGTGGCCGGGTCGGAGTCGATACGACCGGTGGCGGCGCGGGTCGATGTACGAACCAGTAACCGCCGGCGAGCGCCGCGCCCGCCAGCCCCGCGGCCAGCGCGCCGCTTTTCCAACCGAGCCGGCGAGCCCGCGGCGCGGGGGGGGTGGAAATCCGCCGGATGGGACCGGTGACGGCGAGCAGGTCGACGGGCGCTTTCTCGAGGGCGTCCAGCGCGGCGACGAACTCCTGGCCGTTTTGAAACCGCTGGTTGGGATCCTTGTCTAGCAGTCGGTTCAGCAGTGGCTGAAATCGATTCAGCCCCGCTGGCAACTCGGGAACCGGCGCCGTCACGTGCATCATCGCCAGCGCGAAGCTGTCGTCGGCGATGTAGGGAACGTTGCCGGTCAGCATTTCGTGGAACAGAACGCCGAAACTGTAGAGGTCGGCGCGAGCGTCCACCGGTTGGCCACGGATTTGCTCCGGGCTCATGTAGCGCGGGGTGCCGAGGGACAGGCCGGTGCGCGTCATGACCGTGGTGCTGCCGAGGGTCTTGGCGATGCCGAAATCGGTCAGCACCGGCGCGCCGTTTTCGCGGAACAGGATGTTCTGCGGCTTGATGTCGCGGTGGATGATGCCGCGGCGGTGAGCGTAATTCAGGGCGCTGGCGATGGCGCGGGCGATGGGCAGGGCTTCCTCCAGCGGCAGGCCCTCGCGGATGCGCTGCTGCAAGGTACCGCCCGACAGAAACTCCATGGACAGGTAATAGGTGTTGTCATGGGTAGCGATGTCGTAAACCGTGACGATGTATGGGTCGCTGAGTTGGGCGATGATGCGGCCTTCCCGCAGAAAGCGCTGGGCGAATTCCTCGTCGGTGGTGAGGATCGGCTTGATGACTTTCAGCGCGACGTGGCGGTGCAGCGACTCCTGCAGGGCGAGGTAGACGATCGCCATGCCCCCTTGGCCGAGTTCGCGTTCGATTTGATAGCCTGGAATGTGCATGTTCTAACCAGTGGGCTGTTTGCAACGACCGCGTTCCGGCGGCATGGTCATTACTCTCGATCCGCCCGTTGCCACGATACGACCGTCCGGGTTCGCCGGCGGGTGGCGCGGATATCGCGCCGGGCCAGCGCGCTATGATATACCCTGAAATATTAGGTAATGGTCCCGCTTTCGGTAAAAAATTCCACGTACGCGGGGGATCCAAAGTAAAATCGCAAATATCGTGCCATCAATCCAACAATCGGGGACGCGACATATCGTCGTCTCGCCCGCGAGGATCGCTTTCGCATGGCTGGCAACACGTTTGGCAAGTCGTTCACCATTACCACCTTCGGCGAAAGCCACGGTCCGGCGCTAGGCGCGGTCGTGGATGGTTGCCCGCCCGGCCTGGAACTGACGGAGGCGGATTTGCAGCGCGACCTGGATCGTCGCCGACCCGGCCAGAGCCGGCACACCACCCAGCGTCGCGAGCCGGATCGGGTTCGCATCCTGTCCGGGGTGTTCGAAGGGCGGACCACCGGCGCGCCGATCGGGCTGATGATTGAGAACGTGGACCAGCGCTCGAAGGATTACGGTGAGATCGTGGACCGATTCCGACCGGGTCACGCCGATTACACCTATCATCAGAAGTACGGCATGCGGGACTATCGGGGCGGTGGCCGGTCCTCGGCGCGCGAGACCGCGACGCGGGTCGCGGCGGGGGCCATCGCCAGAAAGTACCTGCGCGAGCGCTACGGGGTGAGCATTCGCGGCTATCTGGCCCAGCTTGGCCCGATCCGACCGGCCAGACTGGTTTGGGAAGAGGTGGACAACAACCCGTTCTTCTGCCCGGACCCCGACCGGGTGGCCGAACTGGAGCGGTTCATGGACGCTCTGCGCAAGTCCGGCGATTCCATCGGCGCGCGGGTGACGGTGGTGGCCGGCGGCGTGCCGGTCGGCTGGGGCGAGCCGGTGTTCGATCGGTTGGACGCCGACATCGCCCGCGCGCTGATGAGCATCAACGCGGTCAAAGGCGTGGAGATCGGCGCCGGCTTCGCCTGCGTGGAGCAACGCGGCACCGAGCATCGGGACGAGCTGACGCCGGCGGGTTTCCTGAGCAACAACGCCGGCGGCGTGCTGGGCGGGATTTCCACCGGCCAGGACATCGTCGCCAGCATGGCGCTGAAACCGACTTCCAGCATCCGGCTGCCGGGCCGGACGATCGACCTCCAGGGCGAGCCGGTGGAGGTGGTCACCAAGGGTCGCCACGATCCCTGCGTCGGGATTCGCGCCACCCCGATCGCCGAGGCGATGCTGGCGCTGGTGTTGATGGATCACGCCTTGCGCCATCGGGCTCAGAACCTGGACGTACGCACCGCGACGCCGGTGATTCCCGGCGCGGTGCCGGGACGCGATCCGGCCGGCTGAACGGCCGTCCGGGAACGCCCTTCCACCGAGTTCCCGCCCCAGTCCGCTCCCGCCGGGGGCGGGAGTATTCTTGATTCCAGCCATGCTCGCGCTCCGTCTTTACCTGCGTCTGTCGGGCTTTTACCTGTTCTATTTCGCGGCTCTGGGCGTGCTGTTGCCGTACTGGGGGCTGTACTTGCTGGCGCTGGGGTTCGATCCGGCGCGGATCGGTGAATTGATCGCGATCCCGCAGGCGACCAAGCTGGTGGCGCCGACTCTGTGGGGTTGGCTGGCCGACCGCACCGGCCGGCGGATGCGGGTGATCCGCTGGGGGTGCCTGGTGTCGATGCTGACCTTCGGCGGCGTCTACCTGGCTGGGAAATCCTATCTCGGGCTGGCGCTGGTGACGCTGGCGTTCAGCTTCTTCTGGAACGCGGTGCTGCCACAATTCGAGGCGGTTACCCTCAACCACCTGGGTGAATACATCCATCGTTACAGCCGGGTCCGGCTGTGGGGATCGGTGGGCTTCATCGGCGCGGCGGTCGGGGTGGGGTTTCTGGTTCGGGATTGGGGCGTCGGCGTCGTGCCGGCGTTGCTGTGGGGGCTGTTCGCCGCGCTGTGGTTCAACAGCCTGCTGGTACCGGAGCAAGCTGTCACGCCGATCGTTCGCGAGTCGCCGCGGCTCGGCCGGGTACTCCGCCAACCGGTGGTGATCGCCTTCTTCGCCGCCTGTTTCCTCAATCAGGCCGCCCACGGACCATATTACGGCTTCTTCTCGCTGTATCTGGAAACGTTTGGATATTCGCGCGAGTTCATCGGCCTGCTATGGGGTTTGGGGGTGACCTTGGAAGTGGGGATGTTCGTGCTGTTTCCCCGCTTGCTGCCGCGCCTGGGGCCGCGCCGGCTGATGTTGGCCGCGCTGGCGCTGGCCGCGTTGCGCTGGGTGCTGATCGGCCATTTCGCCCGCGAACTGCCAGTGTTGCTGTTCGCGCAGACCTTGCACGCGTTCAGCTTCGGCGTGTTCCATGCGGTATCGATCCATTTGATCCACCAATTATTTCCGGGGTCGCTTCAGGGGCGCGGCCAGGCGTTGTACAGCAGTTTGAGTTTCGGCGCGGGCAACGCGGCGGGCAGTCTCGCCGCCGGTTATCTGTGGCAGGGATTGGGACCGCCGGCGATGTTCGATCTGGCGGCGGCGTTGGGGGTACTGGCCTGGCTGGTGGCGTGGCGGGGGTTGCGGCCGTGAGCGATTCAAATCTTGCCCGCTTGTTGGGCGATGAAGGCGGTCTTGGCCGACAGTTCCAGCGAGCAGGTCCACTTGTAGGCCAGGTTGAGGCTGTTGGCGCAGGCGAAAACGCCATGACCGCGCACGACGGCGATGGGGTAGTCCATCAGCACTTCGGCGACCAGGCGCGGGGAACGGGCTTCGTACTGATCGTAGGGGATCGTCAGGACCGGCACTCGGCTGAAATACAACTGCCCCTCGAAATCGGCCGGCAGGAATTCCTCGTTGTCCATGGTCATCGCCACGGAGTAGGGACCGTGGCTGTGGAGAACGGCGCGGGCTTCGGGATTGGCCTGGTAGATCGCCAGATGCAGGCGGGCGTCCATCGAGGCGCCCTTGCCGATGATGCCATCCAGGCGGCATTCGACCAGATCGCCGCTGCTGAGGGTGTCGGCGCAGCAGCCGGTGGGAGTGATCCAGAAGGCGTCGCCGTCCCGCACCGAGCCATTGCCGCTGTGGGAGTCGTTAATGCCGTATTGGCGCAGCCAGAGGTAGTGTCGGACCAGATCGTCTTTGATGTTCATGGGCGCGGATTATACATGATGGGCATCACGCCGGAACCCGCCGCGTCGGGGCGATCGGGCGGGTCGACGGGTCGACCCGTTCCACTCCGGTTTCCAGCCCGCCGTCCGGGTGGAATTCGAACCAGCGATAGCCGGGGGGCAAATCGTCCACCTGCGGTTCCGGTACCTTGGGCTTGAATTGCATGCAGGTCGCCGGCGTGCCCAGCAACCGGATGGAGCCCCGCCGCGCGTCGAATTCGCCATGGATGTGCCCCCACGCCACCGCCCGCACTTGAGGATAGCGATCCAGCACCGCGAACAGCGCCTCGCCGTTGCCGACCGTCATGGTGTCCAGCCAGGGGGTGTGGGTGGGCACCGGGTTGTGGTGCAGGCAAACCAGGGCATGCAGTTCCGGATGGGTGGCCAAAACGGTGTCGAGCAGAGCCAGTTCGCCGTAGGCCAGATGACCGTCGGGCGTGCCCGGAAAACTGGAGTCCAGCAGCACGAACTGCCAGTTGCCGGCGACGAGGTAACGCTCCTTGCGCACCGGGCCGCGGCGCAATACCTGGCCCATGACGGCGGGAAAATCATGATTGCCCGGCAGGCAGTAAACCGGCACGCCCAGGGGTTTGAGAAGTTCGCGCAGCCGGTCGTAGGCGTCCGGGTCGTCGCCGACCAGATCGCCGGTGGCGAGGATGAAATCGGGCGCGGGATGTTTCTCCTGGATTCGGGCCAGCACCGCGCTCAGGCCAGCGTCCACGTCCACGCCCCACAGCCGGCTGCCGGGTGTGGCCTTGAGATGGAGATCGGTGATCTGGACGATCCGCAACGGGGTTGTGGTCGGCATCGGCGGTTTCCTCGCTTGAGATAGGGTGCGCGCGGCTTACAGGGTTTTGATGAACACTTTGGAGCGGCGCTGCCAGTTGTAAAGCATCTGTTTCCGCACGGGCAGGTCGGCGACCTCGGCGGGCTCGAAGCCGCGCTCGCGGAACCAGTGCTCGGCGCGGGTCGTCAGCACGAACAGCCGTTGGAGACCCTGGGATCGGGCCTGGCGTTCGATGAAGCGCAGCAGCGCCTCGGCTCGGCCGCTGTTCCGATAGTCGGGATGGACGGCGACGCAGGCCAGTTCTCCGAGGGGCTCCCCGGAGAAGGGATAGAGCGCCGCGCAGCCGATGATGGCGCCGTCGCGTTCCAGCAGGATAAAGCGCTCGATTTCCATTTCCAGCCGCTCGCGCGACCGCCGCGCCAGGGTGCCGTCGTTTTCCAACGGCCGGATCAGTTCCAGCAAGCCGCCGACGTCGTCGATGGTGGCTGACCGAAGGCCTTCGTAGATATCGGCGGTGATCAGGGTGCCGATGCCGTCGCGGGTGAACAGCTCCAGCAGCAGCGCACCGTCCACCCGCCGGCCGAGCAGGTGGATGCGGCGGACCCCCGCCTGGCAGGCCCGCAGCGCCTGGCGCAGGTAGCGGGCGGTCTCTCCGGGTAGATCGGGCTGCTCCGCCAGCAGCCGCCCGGCGTCGCTGGGGCTGAGTTCGCGAACCGGCCGGCCGCTGGGGTCGCGTAGTTCCGGGCCCTCGCTCAGCACCAGCAGTTTATCGGCGCGCAGGGCCATGGCGGTGACGGTGGCGACATCCTCGGCGCTCAGGTTGAAGATTTCCCCGGTCGGTGAATAGCCCAGCGGCGAGAGCAGCACGATGGCGTCCTGCTCCAGCCACAGGCGGATGGCCCGGTCGTCGATCCGGCGCACTTCGCCGGTGAAGCCGTAATCCACTCCCTCGCGCACGCCCAGCGGCCGAGCCGTGACCACGTTGCCCGACACCACCCGCAGGCGGGCGCCGTGCATCGGCGAGTTGGCCACGCCCATCGACAGGCGCGCCTCGATGCGGATGCGAACCCGGCCGACCGCCTGCTTGACGTAGCGCAGATCCTCGGCGTCGGTCAGCCGCAGGCCGTTGACGTAGCGCAGTTCGCGGCCGGCTTCGTGCAGGCGCTCCTCGGCCTGCGGCCGGGCGCCGTGAACCAGCACCAGGCGAATGCCCAGGCTATGCAGCAGGGCGAGGTCGTGGATCAGGCTGGAGAAGTTGTCGGCCTCCACCGCCTCGCCGCCGAACAGCACCACGAAGGTTTTGCCGCGATGGGCGTTGATGTACGGGCCGGCCTGCCGGAACCATTGGACGAACGGATTCATGCTTCGAACTCGGGTCATGCCAAATGGCTGGCGATTATGACAGAACGGAGGGGCGGTGAATCGGGCGAGGGGCTTCCGGTTGGAACGAAACGCCAATAATTTTTGGCTCAATATGGATTCCAGTCAGTTCGGTGCGTTATGCGACCAGCAAT
>JAVMKJ010000178.1:0-13027 GCA_031732855.1 Candidatus Competibacter sp. | reverse complement strand
TACGCAGCGGCTTGCCGGTCTTGAGCATGTGCTCGATCCGGGCCTGGGTCAGCGGCGATTGCGCCAGCTCGACGAACGCCTTGCGCTCCAAGCCGAGCAGCCACTCCTCGTCCACCATCGTGTTGGGATCCACGTCGCCACCGCACAGCGCGGTCGCGATCTTGAGTCCCAACTGATAATCGTGAGCGGAGATGAAACCGCCGTCGCGCATGTTGACCAGCGCCATCTGGCAGGCGGCGACACCGGTGCGGCCCGCCACCCGGATCTGGCGTGGTTGTGGCGGTCGATAGCCGGTTTCGGCCAGTGCCCGGACCTGGGCCTTGGCGACATGGAGCAACTCGTTGGGGTTGAACACGATCACATCGCTCGCCTTGAGATGGCCGAGTTGCCTGGCCTCCTCGGCGCTGCGCGAGACCTTCGCCATCGCCATCGCCTCGAAGTACGGGCGCAGGAACGGCAGCAGATCGCCGCCCTTGGACTCGGTCATGGCGCGCAGGGCGAACTCCTTGCAGCCGCCGCCGGCCGGAATCAGGCCGACGCCGACCTCCACCAGGCCGATGTAGCTTTCCAGCGCCGCCACCACCCGGTCGCAGTGCATCAGGAACTCGCAGCCGCCGCCCAGAGCCAGCCCCTGCGCGGCGGCCACCACCGGGATCGCCGAATAACGCAGCGCGGCGGTGGTGTTCTGGAACTTGGCGACCGTGCTTTCAAAGGTGACCAAATCGCCCGCCATCAGCACTGGCACCGCCTGCGCCAGATTGGCCCCGGCGCTGAACGGCGCTTCGGTCTGCCACAGCACCAGTCCGTCGAACTTCCGCTCGGCGATCTTCAGCGCTTCCAGTACCCCGTCGAGCACGTCGTCGCCGATTACGTGCATCTTGCTCTTGAAGCTCAGCACGCCGATGTCGTCGCCGGTGGTCCACAGCCGCACGCCGCTGTTTTCGAACACCGTCTCGCCGTAGCGGTGCCGCGCTTCGCCCAGCACCTGCTCCGGATAGAGCTGGCGCCGGTAGACCGGCAGAGTGGACCGCGGCTTGTAGGCATCTTCCACCGCCGAGTAGGAACCCTCGGGCCGGTGGACGCCGTCCACCTGCTTGACCCAGGCGGGCAGCGGCGTCGCGGTCATGGCCTTGCCGGCGGCGATGTCCTCCTCGATCCAGGCCGCCACCTGCCGCCAGCCGGCCGCCTGCCAGATTTCGAACGGCCCCATGCTCCAGCCGAAGCCCCAGCGGATGGCGAAGTCGACATCGCGGGCGGTATCGGCGATTTCCGCCAGCAGCACCGCCGCGTAGTGGAATGCATCGCGGTGGATCGCCCACAGAAACTGGGCTTGCGGATGATCGCTGGCGCGCAAGGCGGCGAACTTCTCGGCCGGATTCTTAATTTTCAGGAGCGCCTGCACCGCTTCGTCGGGCTTGGCGCCGGCGTCCCGATATTCGCCGGTAGCCGTATCCAGCACCTGCTTGCCCTTGTTGGCGTAGATGCCGGCCCTGGTTTTCTGGCCCAGCGCGCCCTTTTCGATCAGCGCGTTCAGCCAGGCAGGCGGATTGAAATACTGTCGCCACGGATCGTCGCGCAACGCCAGCGCGGAACCCTTGAATACATGGCCCATGGTATCCAGGCCCACCACGTCGGCGGTGCGATAGGTGGCGCTCTTGGGCCGGCCGATGGCCGGACCGGTCAGCGCGTCCACCAGGTCCAGACTCAACCCGAAAGCCTGCGTGTGATGGATGGTCGCCGCCATGGAAAACACGCCGATGCGGTTGGCGACGAAGTTGGGGGTATCCTTGGCGCGAACCACGCCCTTGCCCAGGGTACTGACCAGGAAGGTTTCCAGCAGATCGAGAATCGCCGGATCGGTGGTCCGGCAGGGAATCAGCTCCACCAGGGCCATGTAGCGCGGCGGGTTGAAGAAATGGATGCCGCAGAAACGCGGGCGCAGGTTCTCCGGCACCGACTCGGCCAGCAGGCTCAGCGGCAGGCCGGACGTGTTGGTGGCCAGGATCGCCCGGTCGTTGACATAGGGGGTAACGCGCTTGTAGAGATCCGCCTTCCAGTCCGGACGTTCGGCGATGGCTTCGATCAGCAGATCGCAACTCCGCAGTTCTTCCAGGTGCTGGTCGTAGTTGGCGGGCTGGATCAGCGCGGCCCGTTCCTTGACGGCGAACGGCGCCGGGCTCAGCTTGACCATGCTGGCGATGGCCTTGGTCACGATCCCGTTGGGATCGCCGTCCCTGGCCGGCAGGTCGAACAACACCACCGGCACGTCGGCGTTGGCAAGATGGGCGGCGATCTGCGCGCCCATCACGCCAGCGCCCAGAACCGCCACCCGGCGGATGGATGCTGCGTTACTCATACTCGTGGGTATCCTCTCGTCAGGCTGTCGAAACGCCCCCTCACCCCTGACCCCTCTCCCGCCAGGGGGAGAGGGGAGCGAACGGTTGTGCCAAAAATAAAGCCGGGGATAGCGCCCCGGCTTTCTCGATTTGGCTAATCGACGCGCGCCGCCCGGGCGCGCGAGTCAATACCCGTCAGAAATTGTAAGTCACCTGCGCGGCCAGGATATTGACGTTGTTATCGTAACTGCCCCTCAGCCAGCCATAGGCGGCGACGTTCTGAGCCTCCGTCGGATACATGCCGCCGCTGTCGTCGATCGACATCCCCTGCACCCAGATATAAGTGTAGCCGAAGTCGAACCACAGATCCTTGTTCGGCTTGTACTGGGCGCCCACCGACAGCCAGGTACGGTTGTTGTCCGGCAGTCGGGGCGTGCGAAATTCGGCGCCATCGACCGGCGACTGGTCGTAGGCGAGGCCGCCACGGAATTTCCACTGGTCGTCGTACTTGTAGGTGGCGCCGACCGCCACCCGCCAGGTATTGCGCCAGTTCTCCTCGGTTTTGGAAAGCGTGGTTCCGCTGGCGGGTCCGTCGGTACGGAAAAACTCGAGGACCTGGATCGACGACCAGCCGGTCCAACTCAGGTCGCCCATGATTTCCCAGCGGTCGTCGATCTGGTGCCAGGCGCTCAGGATCGCGGTGTCCGGCACTTCGACGTCCGTCTTGAACCCACCGTCGTAGGTAGCAGCGGCAAGGGCCGCGTTCGCGGCGGCATTATTGGGTCCCAGGGTGGTCACCACCGGACGATCGAAGGTAGCGTTGCCGGTTACCGTGTATTTGATGGTCGAACGATAGGAGAGGCCGATCCGGGTCTGCGGCGAAGGTTGAAACATGGCGCCGAGGTTAAAGCCATAGCCCCAGTCGTCGCCCTCGAGCGTGGCTTTGCCTTCCAGATTGCTCAGCGCACCACCCGGAGCACACAGGGCAGCGCCGAAACTCGCGCACAAGAGCCCGCTGGCGTTGAAGGCGCTGCTGAATGTGGCGTCAACTTTCTGAGCGCTCACGCCCAGGCCCAGGGAGATGGTATCGCTGGCCTGGTAGGAAATGGACGGATTGATGTTGATGGTCTTGATGTCGGATTTGATGGCGCGGAAGCGGCCCATCCAGTCCGGGTCGTATTCGGTCACCAGACCGAACGGCGCGCCGATGCCGAGACCGATGCTGATTTGGTCGTTGACCGGCATGGCGAAATAGGCGCTCGGCACGACATTCCAGCCGCCGTTGTCGCCACCCTCGCCGCCAAGATTGTAAATTCCGGCCGGCAGTACCGTACCGTCGTTGGAAAAGTAGGAGGAAGGTTTAACGAAGTTCAGCGCGCCGACGACCTGCATCTTCCCTTCGGGCAGATAGGCCATGCCAGCCGGGTTGAAGTAGATGGTGCTGGCGTCAGCCGCCACCGCCGCCGATCCGGCGTAGGCGTTGCCGAGGCCGCTGGCGTTTTGCTCCAGCAACTGGAAACCGGAACCATGGGCCTGGCCGGTTACCGCTAAAGTCCCGGCGAAACTGAGAACCAGAAGCGAACTGTGCAGCTTTGGATGTGTCATTGGGTTGCCCTTTTCGTTTTCAATCGATTTATTTGTAAATGTTATCCTCGGCCATCAGCCCGAACGGGTCGATGGCTTCCCCCCGTCCTTCGTCCGACCGGCAATCAAACAGCCGTTTCCACCCTTTCCATCAGCGGCGGCGCGCGCAGCCCGGCCGCCAGGAACTGAATCAACTGCCTTAACAGCCACTCCTCGTCCCCGGCGACTCGAACCGCGAACGGCACTTGCGGCAACCGCGCGCCCGCGTACGTGAACGAGAGTACCCCCAGCGTGAAGTGCAACCGCCACCGCAACTCTTCGGGCCGCAGGCGCGGCAGGATCCTCCCCAGCGTCCGCTGGAACTGCTCCAGCACCGGCGCATAGCAATCCCGCAGGAATTCGCGCAACGATTCGGAACCCTCGATTTGAGCCCGGCCCAGCAGGCGGGTGAACGGTTCGCCGTGCGGCCCTTCCCGGCGCAGGCGCAATGACGGCTCGATAAAGGCGTCCAGCACCGCTTCCACCGCCACCGGCTGGCCGCCGGCATTCAGCGCCGCCAACCGCGACAACCGCTCTTCGCTCAACGGCCTCAACCGGCGAGAAAATACCGCCCGAACGAGGGCGTCCTTCGAGCCAAAGTGGTAGTTGATGGCCGCCAGATTGGCCTGGGCCCGCGCCGTGATCGCCCGCAGCGAGGTTTCTGCGAAACCTTGCTCGGCGAACAAGGCTTCGGCGGCGTCCAGGAGACGTTGCTGTGTATCGGTTTCCATCGCATCGGCTTCATTCAAACGTCTGTTTGATTATGGTATCGGATACGCACATTCGCAATGCACAATCTGGTCAGCCGTGTGGATTTTGCACCGCCAGCAGGCGCCGGATCGCCGTCACATCGAAGGGCCAATCCAGCTCTTCGCCGGTGTCCAGCCGGCGCAGTACCGGAATGCGGACGCCATACCGTTCCAGCAGTTCCGCATCGTCCGCGATCTCCACCAGGCCGACGGCCATGTCCGTCTGTTGCCGAACCAGCCCTTCCGCCCGTTCGCACAGATGGCAACCGATCGTGGTGTACAGGACCAGAATTGGCCCGCTATCCTGATTCGTCATGCATCCCTCCGATTCAGCGATCAAATCGATCCCTTAATAAACTGCGTTCCGATGCCGTGCGACGCGGAAACCACTATCATTCATCATTACACCGTCACTCACCCGTCGACTATTTCACCGCGAACACGCCCATGGCCAGACTGCTGCACGAACTGATTCTCGAACAGGCGGACCGCCGACCCGCCACCACCGCCATCGTCCACCGGCAAACGGTCCTGAACTACGCCAGCCTGGCCAACCTGATCCAAACCACGGCCCGCGGGTTGCTGGCCTTCGGCCTGGGCCGGGCGGAACGGGTTGCCGTCTATCTGCCCAAACAGCCCGAAACCGTCGCCACCCTGTTCGGCGCCAGCCTGGCCGGAGGAGTGTTCGTACCGATCAATCCGCTGCTCAAGCCCGAGCAGGTCGCCTACATCCTCCGCGATTGCAACGTCCGCATCCTGGTCACGGCCCGCGACCGGGCCGACGCGCTGGCGCCCCTGCTCGCCGACTGCCCCGACCTGCACGGTCTGGTGCTGGTCGACGAACCCTCTCCCCCGCCCCAGCATCCGCATCATTTGAATGTATTCGACTGGCCAACGCTGCTGCGAGCGGATGATGGCCGCCCGCCGGATCGGGCCATCGACGTCGACATGGCCGCCATCCTCTATACTTCGGGCAGCACCGGCAAACCCAAGGGCGTGGTATTGTCGCATCGCAACATGCTGGCGGGCGCCCACAGCGTCGCCGAATATCTCGGCAACCACACCGATGACCGTCTCCTGGCGGTGCTGCCCTTCAGCTTCGATTACGGCCTCAGCCAGCTCACCACTGCTTTCGTGGCGGGCGCGCGGGCCGTGCTGATGGACTATCTGTTGCCCCGGGACGTCGTCAACGCCGTCGCCCGCGAGGGGATCACCGGCCTGGCGGCGGTACCGCCGATGTGGGTGCAACTGGCGCAACTGGATTGGCCGGCGGCGGCGGCGAACAGCCTGCGCTACATCACCAACTCGGGCGGGGCCATGCCGCGCGCCACGCTAACCGCGCTGCGCCGCGCGCTGCCGAAAACCACGCCCTTCCTGATGTACGGTCTGACCGAGGCGTTCCGCTCCACCTACCTGCCACCGGCGGAAATCGACCGCCGGCCCGATTCCATCGGCAAGGCCATTCCCAACGCCGAAATCCTGGTGGTGCGTGAGGACGGCACGCCCTGCGCTCCCGGCGAACCCGGCGAACTGGTGCATCGCGGCGCGCTGGTCGGGTTGGGCTACTGGAACGACCCGGCCAAGACCGCCGAACGCTATCGCCCGGTCCCCGGCCAGAATCCCGGCCTCCCCCTCCCCGAACTGGCGGTCTGGTCGGGCGACACGGTACGCATGGACGAGGAAGGTTTCCTGTACTTCATCGGCCGCAAGGACGACATGATCAAAACCTCCGGTTATCGGGTCAGCCCGACCGAAATCGAGGAAGTCCTGTACGGCAGCGGCCGGGCGGCCGAGGCGGCGGCGCTGGGCATTCCGCACCCCGCCCTCGGTCAGGCCATCGTCGCGGTGGTCAAGCCGCTGCGGGACGACTTCAGCGAGAGCGGTCTGATCGCTCACTGCAAACAGCATTTGCCCAACTTCATGGTCCCGCTGCAAATCATCGCCCGCCCCAGCGACCTGCCGCGCAACCCCAACGGCAAGATCGACCGCAAAACCCTGGCCGAGGAATTGCGCGCGCTGTTTCAGGAGCCGACCGCATGAGCGCCGCCAAACCGGTTCACGCGCCGATCAATCAGTTCGCGGTGGTCGCCGACTGTCTCCAGATCGGCGGTATTCCCCTTACCCAACTGGCGGCCCGGGTCGGACAAACGCCGTTCTATGCCTACGACCGCGGCCTGCTGGACCGGCGGGTCGCCCTGCTGCGCGGCGCGTTGCCGCCCGCCATCGCCCTGCATTACGCGGTCAAGGCCAACCCGATGCCGGCCGTGGTCCAACACATGGCCGGACGGGTGGACGGTCTCGACGTCGCCTCGCTGGGCGAATTGAAGGTCGCGCTGGACGCCGGCATGGACCCCGCCGAGATCAGCTTCGCCGGTCCGGGAAAACGGCCGCCGGAACTGGCCGCCGCCATCGCCGCCGCCATCACGATCAATCTGGAATCGGCCCGGGAACTGGATACGGTCGCCCGCCTGGGCCAGGCACAGGGCCAGCGACCGCGGGTGGCGGTGCGGGTCAACCCGGATTTCGAGTTGAAAGCCTCCGGCATGAAAATGGGCGGCGGACCCAAGCCGTTCGGGGTGGACGCCGAACAGGTGCCGGCCCTGCTCCGGCGGATCGGCGAATTGGGCCTGGATTTCCAGGGCTTTCACATCTTCACCGGTTCGCAAAATCTGCGTTCCGAGGCCATCGTCGAAGCCCACGACCGCACGTTCGAACTGGCGCTGCGCCTGGCGGCGGACGCGCCGGGACCGGTGCGGTTGCTCAACATCGGCGGCGGCTTCGGCATCCCCTACTTTCCCGGCGACGCGCCGCTGGATCTCGATCCCATTGCCGCCAATCTGGACCGCTGGCTGCCGGTGGTGAAGGAGCGGCTGCCCCTGGCGCAAGTGGTGCTGGAAATGGGTCGCTACCTGGTGGGCGAGGCCGGCATTTACGTCGCCGAGGTGGTGGACCGCAAGGTCTCGCGCGGCCACACTTTCCTGGTCACCAACGGCGGCCTGCACCACCATCTGGCGGCGTCCGGCAATTTCGGCCAGGTGGTGCGCAAGAACTACCCGGTGGTGGTCGGCAACCGGGTGGTCGGCGCCGAACGGGAAGTGGTGACGGTGGTCGGCCCGCTGTGCACGCCGCTCGACCTCCTGGCCGACCGGATGGAACTGGCCAGGGCCGACATCGGCGATCTGATCGTGGTATTCCAGTCCGGTGCTTATGGGTTGACCGCGAGTCCGGCCGCGTTTCTCAGCCATCCGGCCTGCGTGGAAGTAATGGTATGACAGTCCCCCGGCTTGGCCGGGGGGTTCGACCCATTCAATCAGTCGCGGAATTTCGGCTTGCGTTTTTCCTGAAACGCTCGCACCCCTTCCTGCGATTCCTCGGTGCCGTAGAACAGGCTGACCGCCTTCAGACCCAACGAGGAAATGCCGGCGATGTGGGCGGTGTCGGCGTTGAACGAACGCTTGGCCAACTCCAGCGCGGTCGGGCTTTTCTCCAGAATCTCCGCGCACCAGCGCTCCACTTCGGCGTCCAGTTCGTCGTCGGGAACGGCCTTGTTGGCCAGCCCCATTTGCACCGCCTCCGCCGCCGTGTACTGCCGGCACAGGTACCACACCTCCCGCGCCTTCTTCTCGCCGATCACCCGGGACATGTAGGCGGTGCCGAACCCGGGGTCGACCGAACCGACCTTGGGACCGACCTGACCGAACTTGGCCGACTCCGCCGCCAGGGTCAAATCGCACAGCAGCGCCAGCACGTGACCGCCGCCGATGGCATAGCCGCGCACCTTGGCGATCACCGGTTTGGGCACGTCGCGGATCACGCTCTGCAACTCCTCCAGCGGCAGGCCGATCACCCCTCGCCCGTCGTAGTGTCCGGCGTGGGACGACTGGTCGCCGCCGGTGCAGAACGCCTTGTTGCCGGCGCCGGTCAGGACGATGACGCCGACCGAGTGATCCCAGCCGGCCTTTAGAAAGGCGTGGATCATTTCCTCGCAGGTTTGGCCGCGAAAGGCGTTGTACTTGTCGGGGCGGTTGATGGTGATGGTGGCGACACCGTTCTTGATTTCGTACAGGATATCTTCGTAATCGGCGGTCATGATGGCTCCTGGGTTGGTTGCAAATTTCAGGAAACGGTTTTCTTAATTATTCTGCCCGGCCTGCGCGATCATCGTGGCAATCAGGGTTGCAACGAGCGTGGTAACCCCGTCGTCGGCACGGGCAAACACGTCGGCGCGCGAAACCGTGATCGTCTTGCCGGGCTTGATCACGCGGCCTTCCGCGACGAAATGAGTTCCAGCGGCCGGCCTGAGCAAGTTGACTTTCAATTCGACGGTGAGAACCTCGCTTCCGGCGGGCATCAGCGACAGCGCCGCATACCCGCTTGCGGTATCGGCAATGGCGGTAATGACCGCCGCGTGCATGAAGCCATGTTGCTGGGTAAGGCTTTCGCTGTAGGGCATCGAGATATCGACCACCCCGGGTTCGACGCGATCCAGCGTCGCCTCCATCATCCGCATCAGACCCTGCCGTGCAAAACTCGCCTGCACCACGGTGGCGAAATCGGGGTTGGATGGAGCGAAATTCATGGTGGATGGGCGCTCTCAAATGGCTCCGGCGGAAGCGAACCGGGCGATCTCGGTTTCGGAAAATCCCCAGTCGACCAGCCAGTCGCTCGAAGCGTCGACCTGCCGGGCCGGCGGACCCTGAATCGCGGCCGGGGTACGGCTGAAGCGCGGCGCGGGAGCCGGTTGAATCAGGCCGGCGACCTCGACGAAGGTTTGCCGGGCCTGGTTGTGCGGGTGGGCGGGCGCTTCGTCCAGGCCGAGCACCGGGGTGACGCAGGCATCGCTGCCCTCGAACAGCGCGCACCACTCGTCGCGGGTCTTGGTTCGCAGCGCCGCGCGCAGGCGTTCCTTCATGACCGGCCAGGATTTCGGATGCCATTGCCGCCGGGGATCTGGGTCGACGACGCCGCAGCCTTCGAGCAGGATCCGGTAAAAATGGGGTTCGATGGGACCCACCGCCAGCCATTTGCCGTCGGCGCATTCATAGGTGTCGTAGAAATGGGCGCCGCCATCGAGAAAGTTGCTCTCCCGCTGGTCGGTCCAGAAGCCCATCGCCTTCAGGCTGTAGATGGCCGCCATCAGCAGGGTGGAACCATCGGCCATGGCCGCATCCACCACCTGCCCCTGCCCGGAATTCCGCGCTTCGAGCAGGGCGGCCAGCAGGCCCACCAGCAACAGCATGGCCCCGCCGCCGTAGTCGGCGATCAGATTCAGCGGCGGCGTCGGCCCGCCATCCGCCCGGCCGATGGCGTGCAGCGCGCCGGACAGCGCCAGATAATTGATGTCGTGGCCGGCGGTGTGCGCCAGCGGCCCAGTCTGCCCCCAGCCGGTCATGCGACCGTAGACCAGTCGCGGGTTCCGCGCCAGGCACACTTCCGGCCCCAGCCCCAGCCGCTCCATGACGCCGGGCCGAAAGCCCTCGACCAGCGCGTCGGCCCGTTCGATCAGGCGCAGCGCGGTCGCCACCCCGGCGGGGGCTTTCAGATCGAGCCGGATAATTCGCCGCCCCCGGTCGGGAATGTTCTTTTCCGGCGCGAACAGGCTGGCTTCCGGGGCGCTGGTCTCGCGGTTGATTTGCACGACCTCCGCCCCCAGGTCGGACAGCACCATGCCGGAAAAGGGCACCGGACCGAGTCCGGCGAATTCGACGACCTTGATGCCTGCTAATGGTCCCATCGTCAATCTCCAAATATCAGCGTTCGATCCCCTTTCCCCCAACCTCTCTCCCGCAAACGGGCAAGGGGAGCGAACGATTACCTCCCAACGATCAGCCGGCCGCCACCGCCCGACCGATCACCAAGCGTTGAATGTCGGACGCGCCTTCGTAGATCTGGGTCACCCGGACGTCCCGATAGAGGCGTTCCACTGGAAAATCGGTGCTGTAGCCGTAACCGCCGTGAATCTGAATGGCCTCGGAGCAAACCCGCTCGGCCATTTCGGAGGCGAACAGCTTCGCCATGGAGGCTTCCTTCAGGCAGGGGCGGCCGGCGTCGCGCAGGCTGGCGGCGTGCCAGACCATCTGCCGGGCGGCTTCGATCTGGGTCGCCATGTCGGCCAGGCGGAACAGCACCGCCTGATGCTGGACGATGGGCACGCCGAACGCCTCTCGCTCCCGGGCGTAACCCGCCGCCGCCTCGAAGGCGGCCCGGGCCATGCCCACGGCCTGGGCGGCGATGCCGATCCGCCCGGCTTCCAGGTTGGACAAGGCGATCCTGTAGCCTTCCCCCTCCCGGCCGAGCAGGTTTTCCACCGGCACCCGGCAGTTCTCGAACAGAATCTGCGCCGTATCGGAGGCGTGCTGCCCCATCTTCTCCTCCAGCCGGGCCACGATGTACCCCGGCGCGTCGGTCGGGACCAGGAAGCAGGAGATGCCTTTCTTGCCGGCGGCCGGATCGGTCACGGCAAAGACGATGGCGACATCGCCTTCCTTGCCGGTGGTGATGAACTGCTTGGCGCCATTCAGCACCCAAGCGTCGCCATCCCGCCGCGCGGTGGCGCGGATGGCGGCGGCGTCGGAGCCGGTGTGGGGTTCGGTGAGACAGAAGCAGCCCAGCCATTCCCCCCGCGCCAGCCGGGTCAGATAGCGCTCCTTCTGCCCGTCGGTGCCGTAGTTCAGCGTGATCCCGCAGGCGAGCGAATTCTGCACGCAGACGATGGTGGAGGTGGCCCCGTGGCCGGCGGCGATCTCTTCGATGGCCAGCACCATCGACAGATAATCCAGGCCGGCGCCGCCCCACCGTTCCGGCACCACCATGCCCATGACCCCCAGTTCCGCCAGTTCGCGCAGGGCTTCGCGCGGGAAGGTCCGGGTGCGTTCCCATTCGGCCGCGTTGGGCGCCAGCCGCTCCCGGGCGAACTGGCGCAGGGTGTCGCGGATCATTTCCTGTTCCTGGGTGAGAATCATGTTTCGGTCCCCGTCCGAACGAAAAGCTATTTGGCGCCCATGCGGATGGCGCCGTCGAGGCGGATGACCTCGCCGTTGAGGTAGGCGTTTTCGATGATGTGGCGCACCAGGCTGGCGAACTCGGCCGGCTTGCCGAGACGGGGGGGAAACGGCACCATCCTGCCGAGCGAATCCCGCACCTCTTGCGGCATTCCCAGCAGCATGGGGGTTTCCATCACGCCCGGCGCGATGGTCATGACGCGGATGCCGCTCCGGCTCAGTTCCCGCGCGACGGGCAAGGTCATGGCGATCATGCCGCCCTTGGACGCGGCGTAGGCAGCCTGTCCGATCTGACCCTCGAAGGCGGCCACCGACGCGGTATTGACGATGACGCCGCGCTCGCCGGTTTCGCCGGGTTCGTTGCCCGCCATGGTGGTGGCCGCGTGACGCACCAGATTGAACGCGCCGATCAGGTTGATTTGCACCACTCTTGCGAAAGCGGCCAGTCCGGGCGGTCCCTCCTTGCCCAGGACTTTTTCCGCCGGCGCGACGCCGGCGCAGTTGACCAGACCATGCAGGGTCCCGAACGCGCTCGCGGTCGATTCGACCGCGGCCCGGCCGCTCGCCTCGTCGGCCACGTCGGTGACGACGAAGCGGGCGAACTGGCCGAGTTCGGCGGCGAGCGCCTCGCCCGCTTCCCGGTTCAGATCGGCGATGGCCACTCTCCCGCCGGCGGCGACGAGCATTCGCGCGGTGGCCGCGCCGAGACCGGAAGCGCCCCCGGTCACCAGAAAAACATGGTTGTCGATATTCATGACCGTTCTCGTGGGATGGATGGGTGTTACGCTGGCGTTGAAATAAGTCTAGAGCGTGTTTGGGTGACCCTCCATGCGAAAATTTGCTCATTTTGTTGAAGTTTTCTTGCAACGGACGGTGACGGGCGGGCGAGAGTCGTATAATGGTCCCTAAAAGACCCGACCGACGCCCGAGGAGATCACTGTGAGCCACGCCGTTACCGTATCGTTCGACCGCGACAGTGAATACGAAATCATGCTGCACGATGGCGATATCGAAGGCATGGACAAGGAGCAGGCGCGGACCTGGCTGGCCCGGGAATTCGAGGAGCTGGAGTGCGTGCCGTCCAACCCGATGGGTAAGATCCTGCTGCTCGACATGATCCTGAACGTCGCCAAGTACGCGGGAGAGGAATGCTTCGAGGGTAATGGCGAATGGGCCAGGAATTATGCGATCGCGGTTGCGGTATCCCTGGACCGTCCGGCGATCCGGGTGGACGTCGCGAACTTCGTCGTCGGTTGAACCGGGCGTAACCGTTCAGACCCCCTACTGGGGTAAGGGGGCGAGGGGTAGTCCGGCGCGG
>JAVMKJ010000177.1:0-13040 GCA_031732855.1 Candidatus Competibacter sp. | reverse complement strand
TCATCCAGCGGCGCGAGATTCCCCTTTCGAGTTTAAATGTCATATTAGCAGGACATCTATTTTGGTCGAACCGTCGCAAGCATATTGCTCGCCGAGCAATTTGCCGGCGCGGCAGGTATGCTGGTAAGTGAAACCCATCGAGACCTGAAAGATGGGGGCGAACGGTTGCGCGTTGCCTCGCTGCTGTTCCAGAAAACCGTAAATCTGCTGGCCGGTCGGGGTCTTGGTCACCAAACTATTGCCAAGGGGCTGTACGGTGAAGTTTTTCTGATAGGTCGCGACGCCATCGTCTTCACGTAAGCCGGCGTCGATAATCCGAAACGAGCTTGGATCCGTCACGCGCTGAGTAGCCCAGGCGCCGGGAAATAATCTGCTCTCGGAAACAAGAACCCATGAAAATCCTGATGCTAACGGATGTCTATTTCCCGCGCGTGAACGGCGTTTCCACTTCAATTCAAACCTTTCGGCGCGAATTGCGGGAATTGGGACACGAGATTTGGGTGGTGGCGCCAGAGTATGGCCAGCCGACAGCCGACGAACGGGACATCGACCGGATTGTTTCCCGCCGGGTCTTGTTCGATCCCGAGGATCGGATGATGCGGCCTCGGTTGCTGGCCCGACGATTGGAGAGTCTCCAACATTCTAATTTCGATCTGGTTCACGTTCAGACGCCTTTTGTCGCTCACTACGCGGGTCTGCGACTGGCCCGACAGTTGGGAATACCTTGTGTTGAGACCTATCACACCTTTTTCGAAGAATACCTGTTTCATTATCTGCCAATCCTGCCAAAGGGCGTCTGGCGGGCGGTGGCTCGACGGTTCTCGCGCCGGCAGTGCAACCAGCTGGACGGACTGGTGGTGCCCTCACAAGCGATGCTCGAGGTATTGGTTCGATATGGAGTGCGGACGAGGATGCGAGTGATTCCGACCGGGATGCCAGAGGATAACTTCCAGCAAGGGGACAGCGTCGCGTTTCGCGCCCGGCACGATATCGGCCGCGATCAACCGGTGCTGGTGTACGTGGGCCGGGTGGCGTTCGAGAAAAACATCGAGTTTCTCCTGCGCGTGACGCACGAATTGAAGCGGACGACCCATCCCCATGTCATGCTGATCGTCGCCGGCGAGGGACCTGCGAAAAACCGGCTGCGCCGTTTGGGAAGCGCGCTGGGGTTGGAGACCAATCTGCGCTTCGTCGGTTACTTGGCGCGCGGCGCCGATTTAAGCAGTTGCTATCAGGCCGGCGATGCCTTCGTCTTCGCCTCGCGGACCGAGACGCAGGGACTGGTGCTGTTGGAGGCGATGAGTCTCGGAGTGCCGGTGGTCTCTACCGCCGTGATGGGCACCCGCGATATCCTGGCGGTGGAACGGGGCGCGCTGGTCGCCGAGGAGGACATCCTGCATTTCGCCGCCCAGGTTCGCCGGTTGCTGGACGATGCGGAATTGCGGCGGCGGTTGGGCGAAGAGGGCCGGGTTTATGCTGGACAGTGGACGGCGCGGGGTCCGGCTCAGGCATTGCTGGCGTTTTATCAAGACCTTCGGGACCAGCGATCGGGGGCTGAATAAGAAACCATTCCCCGTGGGAGGGCAAAAAACTGGAGGTGGGGTCCTGGCTCCCGCAATTCATGAGACTGGAAGTGAAAAGCATCCACGCTCGAACCGGTGCCGGCCGCTCGAAGCAGACGCCCCAAATCAGCGACCAAAGAGTTGGAACGATATCAGCAACCGGTTTCACAATTGTTTCATAAAGCTTGGCTAGGCTTGTCAACTCTTATCGGATTATCGCGAGATCGCCATGGCAGAGTTGACGAGACGGGATTTCCTGAGACTGAGTGTGGTCACCGCGGCCGCATCGCTCTCCCTGGGTTTGGGGGGGTGCAACGACGATGATGCGGCGGGGATGCAAGCCGGATCGGATTTTTTCCCTCAATCGCTGGCTTCGGGCGATCCCCGACCGGAGAGCGTGGTGTTGTGGACCCGCCTTGAAGATCCAGCCGCCGGCGTCCAGGATTTGACCCTGCGCCTGCAAGTGGCGAGCGATGCCGGTTTCGAGCAGCTCGTGCTCGATCAAGCCGACTTTGTCATCTCGTCCGAGCACGATCGCTGCCTGAAGATCAAGGTGACCGATCTTAACCCGGACACCTTTTACTATTTCCGATTTCTCTATTTCAGGGATAACCGCTGGCTGGCATCCAACACCGGGCGAACCCGCACCGCCCCCGCGCCTGATGGCGACCGTCCTGTCCGATTCGCCAGCTTGAATTGCCAGGATTACATCGGCCGCTACTACAACACGCTCGCCCACCTGCTCCAGCAAGCCGAGGAGCCGGATTTCGTCGTCCATGTCGGCGATTACATTTACGAGACCACCGGCGATCCTTCCTTCCAGGCCCGCGATCCCAGCCGCACCGTCCGGTTTACCGATCCAGCCAGCGCCATCGCGCTCGGAAGCAGCGATCAACCCTACTACGCCGCCAAGAGCGTCGACAATTACCGCGACATCTACAAAACCTACCGTCGCGACCGGATGCTGCAAAAACTGCACGAACGCTTCCCGATGATCGTCATCTGGGACGATCACGAATACTCCGACGACTGCCATGGTGCTGTCGCCACCTACTTCAATGGCCGCCGCGACGAAAACGATCCGGAACGCCGGCGTAATGCGGAACAAGTGTTCTTCGAGTTCATGCCGGTCGACGACGAAGCGATCACCTTCACCGGCGCTTTCGCGACCGACCGCGGTCGGTTGTACCCCAATACCGTGCTGTACCGGGACTTTCAGTTCGGACGCAATCTGCATCTGGTGCTGACTGATTACCGGAGTTTTCGGCCCGATCACTTGATTCACGAGGACGCATTCCCCGGGCAAATCGTTCTGGACAAGGCAATACTGATCGCCTTGTTTGAAGCGCAAGCGCCGGGCTCGGGTGCGGCCATCTATGAAGCGCAAAAGGCCGCGTTTGGTCCTTACGTGGACATGAATCTGGAACCGTGGAACGCTTACCAGCCTGCCTTGACTGGCGTGCTGACCCAGGCGTACCTGGCCGAAGGTCTCGATAGCGCGGCGGCCAGCGCCAAGGCAGCCCGCGATCTGGCCGGCAAGGTCAGCGCCTTCGTCTTCAATCAACTGGTGGCCCAGTTCAACGCCGCCGTCGTCGCCGGGCAGATACCGGGCGCGAGTCCCCTGCCGCTCATCGACGACGATACCTATGGGAATGTGCTGGAACGCGGCATCGCCTACCTCCATCTGGGCAAGCAGGGTTTCTTTACCGAGTTTGGCTCCCGCTATGGCGTGGTGAAACCCAGCTTCGAACTGCTCAACGCCTACGCTTACGCGGCGCAACAGGTGATGGAACAGCGGCCGGAGAATGTGTTTGGCGCCGCTCAGGAAGGCTGGTTGTATCAGGCCATCGCTTCATCCCCAGCCCGTTTCCTGGCGGTGGCCAGTTCGGTTTCCACCACTTCGCTGATCTGGAATCTTTCCGGCGAAGCGTCACTACCCGCCGAGTTTCGCACCCAATTCCTGGTGAACGTCGATCAATGGGATGGTTTCCCCAACAAACGGCAGGAATTACTGGCCCGCTTGCGGGCGCGGGGTAATGCGTTCATCTTCGCCGGGGACATTCACGCTTCCTTTGTCACCGACCATGATGGCGTCGCCGACTTCACCGGTCCGGCGGTCAGTTCCACGACCTTCGGCACGTTCGTCAGTTCGGCGTTGCCGGCGCTCACCGGCGCGTTGACCCCCGAGCAGAAGCAGTTGCTCGACCGGTTGCTGGTTGCTGAACTCGATGGCACGCTCCGGAATGGATTTACAAAACTCCGGTTTGCCGATACCCAGCGCAACGGTTATTTGCTTCTGCGCGTCGAAGCCGACCAAGTGACGGCGGGTTATCATCTGATCGATCCCGCCGAACTGGCCGAACCCCTTTACGACGCTCCCGAAGCGCTGAATTCCCGGTTCACCACCCGCCGGTTCGTCCTGCGGAACGGTGTCGTGACCGAGGTCTGAAAGATTGTATTGAAAACATCTTTTCTAAAACCAAAGGCTGCTGATGTCGGAGCCTGCTTGCGGGCGATTATGGCTGGTTATCGCCGCCAAGCCGGCTCCTACCATCAAACAGATCGGAACCATCATTTTATTTCGGCGATGGAAAGCCGACGCAACATGGCCTTGCGCTTATCCTGGTGGGTATCCATCCGCGACAGAATTCCGCTCAGGAACTGAACGGTTTCGGTAATGTAGGGACCTTTGTTGAGCATGGCGCATTCGGCGCGGCTGCTCATCACCGCATCGGATACCTCGGCTCTCGAAGGCGCGCCCTTCTTGGCCATGCCTTCCAGAATCTGGGTCGCCCAGATCACCGGCACATGGGCGGCCTCGCACAGCCACAGGATTTCTTCCTGAACCTCGGACAATCGCTCGAAACCGACCTCCACCGCCAGATCGCCGCGCGCCACCATCACGCCCACCGGCGGAGAGCGCAGACTGGCCAAGAGAATGCGAGGCAGATTCTCGAACGCTTGCCGGTTCTCGATCTTGAGCACGATGCCCAGATGCCCGCCGCCCAGCCGATGCAAGTGGTCTTCCAGCAGCAGAATGTCTTCCGGTCCGCGCAGGAAAGACAACGCCACCATGTCCACCAAGCCGACGACCTCGCCGAGATCGGCGATGTCCTTGTCGGTCAGCGCCGACATCTCAAAACGGGTATCGGGGAAATTGATGCCTTTTTCCGAGCGCAGCCGTCCGCCATTCGGGCCGGTATAGGTGATTTGGATGGTGATCGTCTTACCGTCATTGGCCTTGACCAAGCCGCCGATCTTGCCATCATCCAGCCACACATGCTCGCCCGGACGGACCGATTCAAAGGCCGCTTCCAGCGTGCAGTGAATCTGGGCGGGTGAGATCACTACCCCCGATTCGTCACGTTCGACATCGCGGCCCGGTTCGGGATCGCGGGTCAACAGCAGGGTATCGTTCGGGAATAGGATGAGCGGCGGAACCACTTCCGGTAGTGGGCCGATCACGCCATTGGCAACGACGGTCTGTTCGCGAATCAGGTCGATCCGGGTCCCCTCCAAGGCGTAGATGACTTGGTCCGCTTCGCCCAAACAGGAGTCGTCCTGTCGGGAGACGATGCGCAGACGCCGGTCCCGGTCCCGGCCATCGACGAGATGAATCTCATCGCCCGGTTGCGCCGCTGCGAGCAATTCGCCGTCGACTGGCACGATCAGCCGAACCCCTTCCGGAGCGACTTCGGGAGCGTCGGAGGGCGTCAGCCAAACCAGGGCTGGCGAGAGCACTCTGGCCAGGTAATCCCGTTTGGGCTGAATCTTCAGCAACCGTCCCGCCGCCTCCAAGGAACCGGTGCGCAGTTTGGGACCACCCAGATCGGCCTGAATCCGGCAACTGCGGCCGACCTCCCGTTCGGCGCGACGCAGGTTATCGACCATTGCCCGCCAGGCTTCGGAACTGTCATGCGCGCAGTTGATCCGCATGATGTCCATGCCGGCCATCAACAAATCCCGAACCAGTTGTGGGTCGGTGGCGGCTTCGCTGGGCATGGTCACCATGATCCGCACCTGGCGGTTGCTGGGCTCGGGACCGAGCAGGGTGCGGGTGTGGTCGCGCAGCAGCAGGGGACCGGTGCGAAAATCAACCGGCGCATCGGGGGCGGACCCTAAATTGCGTTGGGTCAGTTGCCCGAGCACGCCAAGCACCGCGTTCAGGCTGGCCAGCACGTGCGCTTCCAGCACGCCCAACGAAGACAGTCCCAGCGAAGCGAGGTCGCGTTGCAGATTGCGAATGTCGTGGCGGCGCACGCCCAGGTAATGCAGCAGGTTGCGGGCGCTGGCCCGGTAAACCGGTTCGATTTCGGCCAATTCCTCGGCAAAGCTCTGTTCGAGCCGCAATGCCTCGTCACGCAGCATCGTCAGGGAAGGAATCAGGCGCTCGAATACGCGGGTGTTGCTTTGGACGGGCATGGGAGGTCTCTCGCGGAGAAATAACTACGCACTTTATGGATTCAGCATGAACTTATTTTGACAGAACGAAAATCAAGCGACTCTTCCAGCCTCCACGTTGACTTGCATGGTACCGGCAGGCAGTCGTCGACGTCGTCAATCAGCCGACCAGAAGCGCGGTTTCTCCATGGCGTTGCCGTGCTTCGTGCAAGCCGCTTGCGAGCGGTTTCTTACAGAAATCGTCGCAGATAAAGCAGGAACAGGATGAGGCTCGAAACCGCCGTCATACCCAGCATCACCCACCAAAACGCCATTTCGCTTCCATCCTGTACGCCGGGTACCCCAACGACATTCATGCCGAAGATGCCGGCGATCAGGCTGGGCGGTAGCAGCAGAGCGGTGAAGAGGGACAGGACGTAGAGATTGTTATTGGTTTGCTCCACCAGCCGGGCGGCCAGTTCCTCCTGCAACAGCTTGGCGCGTTCCTGGGTTTCCGCCAAGTCGTCGACCAGTTCGCGGAATTCTTCCGCCACGTCCTGTAAAGCCGCCATGTCGACCTCGCCGAACCACTCCGGCGGTCGTCGACACAATCGTTGCAGCATCCGATATTCGGGTCCGAAGTGATGGTTCAAGCGTACCGCCAACCGACGGATGCCGCCCAACTGGGCGTGTTGCCCGCGCACTCGTCCCGCAAGCACTTCATCTTCAACGTCATCAAGCAGGCCACGGACTCGCGCGATTGTTTCGCCGAGCCTGGCCACTTGCGCTTCGAACAGATGGATCAGGAGCTTGGCGGTACTGTCAAAATAGCGGCCCTGCTTGAGTTCGGTACGCAATTGATCGGCGGTGCTGCAAGGCTGCAAACGAGTGCTGATCAGGCAACCACGGTCCAGATGGAAGCGCAAGGAGGCAATGTGTTCGGGATCAAAGTCGAGATCGAAATCGTGGCGGATGTCGCTGATGACGCCCAAGAGGCAACCACCCGTTTGTTCGAGCCGCTTGTGATCGTCGTGCTCCAGCAGAAACCGGCGCGAGGCTTCGGGCAGGCGCTCGCACCGCGCGATCCAATCGCGAGCCCGACTGACGCGGGCATTGAAGTGCAGCCAGACCACCGCCGTCGGCCGGGCAAGTGCCGCCTCCAACTCATCCCCGGTTAAATACTGAATTCCCTGGTCGGGCAACATCGCGAAACCGCAGATCAGACCATGAAGGGCGGGACGAAACCTGGTTTCGAGAGGAGACTTGGCACCGGGCGTCATGGCAGTTTTTGTTCCTCTTTCAATCGATTGATTTGGAGTTACGAACACCCTGGCGGGTTATGCGGGAACAACATGGCGACTGTAAACCCGCGCCCGGCCGAGCTGCCGGATCAGATGCCGGGCCTGATGGCGGTACAGCAGGCGCGGTATGCTGGCCGGCAGTTGTTCCATCACCTGCCGCGCCTCGCTCAATTCGCAGCCCACGATCTGTGCGATCAGGTTGCCGCCCGCGAACGCCGCATCGGCATTCAGTGCCTTTTCCACCAGAACCCGACAGTCGGGAGGGCGGACATCGTTTCGTTCGATCCTTTGCAAGCTGTTGATGGTGGCCAGCACCACCAGTTGATCGCCGGCGGCGAGACGCAGTTCGTTAACGGGAAACACCATTGGCGTTGCATGATCGCGTGGCCGGTAGAGAAGAGGAGTGACGCCGTAACCGTAGGCGACTTCGGCAAGCAACCGGCCGCAGAGCGTGTCGCCGGTTTCAACGGCGTACTCGGCCACCAGAACGGTTTGCTCGTCCATCCGGAACAAGCCCAGCATGTGTTCGCCGAACGCGGCCCCCGCGAATACTTCCGCCGCCAGGGCGTTGGTGCACAAGACTTGCGTGGCGGGAAACAGCTTGGCGATATGCGCGTCCATTCCAGGATCGAGGGTCCGAATGACCAGTCGAGCACGAGGGTTGATCTGTCTGGCCAGGAGCGCTATTTCCAGATTGTCCAGTTCGTCGCGCGTGACCGTGACGACACTCCTGGCGGTGGCTAGATTGACTTTGGCCAAAGTGTCGGCGATTTTTCCCTGAACGACGGGTATATGCGACGAAATGTTGGGGTCCGGGCCCTGGTTGGTGATGCCGACGAGCGGCAGATGTACCTGATGCAGAATGCCCGCGACCCGGCGTCCCAATCCTCCAAGGCCAACGATCACGATATGGTCTTGTTTTGGCACCGGTGGGCGGCGTTGCAGGAATTGGAACTGAATGGATAACAGGCGTTCGGTGATCAAACCATACAGGAGACCGCAAAAGGCGATCCCGATGAAAGTGAGCAGCAGGCTGAACAGGCGCAACCACCAAGGTATCGATGGTTCCGGTTCCAGACCACCGAATACATCTCCGAACCCCCCCAGCAAGAGGATGGCCGTGGTATCGAAACTATCCCACAGGTCATGGTCGGGCAGCGCGTACCGAAATAACATTGTTCCGATCCATAACATCAACACGGCAAAGACTCCCCCAACCACCACGACCCGGCGTGGTCCACCCGCTTTCCAGAACTGGCTGACCTGATTGCGAAGCCATTGCCAAACCCGCCGCGGCGACCGGCCCGGTTTGGATTCCGGCTGGCTCGGGGAAGGCCCTGGCTCCGTCGAAAGCACCCGCCAGTCCGAGGCTTCCAGCGCAAATACGATATCTCCAGGTCGAATGGGCTGATCCGGATCCCAAGCCGCCAGATCCGGCGCGAGCGGGGAGCCCTTGGGGGTCAGATGCGCCAGCACCCGCCGGAAACTGGTATTCAGTTCTTCGACCGCCTTGCGGTTACACCAGACATCGCCCTCGGCAACCGTGTGCTTGATCGCGCGGAAGGGCTGATTACCGACCTTGAACCAGCCGATCACATCTCCGCCCAGCGCGGCGACGGCGAAAGCGGGAGCGGTGACCTCGGTGGCCTCGTAGGCGGCGAAATTGCCGAGTTGCTGGCTTAACAGCGAGTTGAGATTCTGTTTGGACGAACGGACCACCAACCGCGCTCGCGGATTCAGCGAGCGCACCGCGAAGGCGCTTTCGAGGTTCATGCGCTCGTTGCCGGTCACCAGCAATACCGCTCGACAGCGGTGGATGCCGATCTGTTCGAGGACGCTGGTCTGTCGGCAGTCGGCAATGACGAACTGGTCCAGAATGCCCGGCAAGTCGGGAACTTCCCAAAGCGATGGCCTGGACAGGTCGATGGCGCTCACCGAGACCCCGAACGCTTTCAGGGTGCCCACGCAGTGCTGCCCGATACTGCCCAGGCCGCAGACCAGCACCCGATTGGAGCCTGAATTGATTTCTGATGGGTTAACGGATGGATCCACGGCCATGTCTCTCGCGCTGCTCGGACGAAGGATCACCCAAAGCTACTCCCCATCTGTTGCAAACAAAATCCAAGGGCCGATCGGAACCCGCGTTTTCCCGGCGCGGGCGCCTTCTTCAAATTGCAACACAATCTCCATCATTTCATTGCTGTTCTTTCCTTAATCTCGGGTTCGCCAACGGCTTATAGCCAGGCGCATAACCGAGGAGAGCGAAATGACGGTCGAAAACATCACCAACAGGTTTTTGGGAACATCGGATGCCACCGATACACCGATTGGCGGCTCCAACCCGCTCGGACTATCTCTTCCCTTCGGCGACATCCAGAACGCCTGGTTTGACTATGCGATCGACACGGCGCAGCGTTCGATCCTGTTCTGGGACGCGATGCGCCAGCGCGGCAATATCTTCCTCGAACATCGCGCCAAGGGCGAACCGCCGATCCTCGATTTCACTTATGAAATCGTGCTTGATGCCCGCACGTTCAGCCGCCCGGCCAATTACGCGCTGCTGCGCGTGCTGCCCAAGCCGGGCATGACCGTCGATCCGAAAAAGCGGCCGTTCATCATCGTCGATCCCCGCGCCGGTCACGGTCCCGGCGTCGGCGGGATGAAGGAGGACAGCCAGGTCGGGGTCTCGTTGCACGCCGGCCATCCCACCTATTTCGTCATGTTCTATCCCGAGCCGATGCCGAGTCAAACCCTCGGCGATGTCGCCGCGGCGGAAGCGCGCTTCGTTGAGGAAGTCACCAAGCTGCACCCGGAATCCGATGGCAAGCCCTGCGTGATCGGCAACTGCCAGGCTGGCTGGGCGGTGATGGCATTGTCGGCGGTGGAGCCGGGATTGATGGGGCCGGTGGTGATCTGCGGTTCGCCGATGTCCTACTGGGCCGGCGTCGACGGCAAGAATCCGATGCGTTATATGGGTGGCCTGCTGGGCGGCGCCTGGATCACCTCCTTGCTGTGCGATCTCGGCGGCGGCCAATTCGACGGCGCCAATCTGGTCGCCAATTTCGAACGGCTGAATCCGGCCAATACGCTGTGGACCAAGCCGTATAACCTGTATTCCAACATCGATACCGAGGTCGAACGCTTTCTCGAATTCGAGCGCTGGTGGACGGGGTTTTTCCTGCTGACCAAGGAGGAGATGACCCAGATCGTCAACGATCTGTTTGTCGGCAACAAGCTGCAACGCGGCGGCATCCACCTCACCGGGGCCGCCGCGCTCGACCTCAAGGATATCACCGCGCCGGTGGTGGTGTTCGCTTCGGGCGGCGACAACATCACCCCGCCGCAGCAAGCGTTGAACTGGATCGTCAATGTCTATGGCAGCGAAGAGGAAATCAAGATTCACGGCCAGACCATCGTCTACATCCTGCACCAGGACATCGGTCATCTGGGTATTTTCGTGTCCGGCAAGGTCGCCCAGAAGCAGCATTACGAGATCAACGAGGCCATCGACTTCATCGATGTCCTGCCGCCGGGACTGTACGAGATGGTGATCGAGAAAATGCCGGAGGGCGCCGGCGACCGGCCCGAGGATCGCTATGTCTCTCGCTTCGAACCCCGAACCATCGCCGATATCCGCCAGCTCGACGATGGCCAGCAGGAGGTCGAATTCTTTGCTTCGTCCAAACTGGTCTCCGAACTCAATACCCGGTTTTACGAAGCCTTCGTCGGCCCCTGGGTCCGGATGATGGTCACAGAACCGCTGGCCAAAACGCTGCGCGAGTGGCAACCGCTACGATTGCAGTACCGGTTGCTGTCGGATGAAAATCCGTTCCTGTGGCCATTCCGGCTGCTAGCGCCGATGGTGGCGGAGCATCGGCGACCGGTCGCGGACGATAATCCGTTCAAGATCGCCGAGAAGCGCGCTTCCGACGGGGTGATCGCCGTGCTCGACCATTATCGCGACGTCCGCGACCGGATGCAGGAGATGCTGTTCAAGGCGATCTACGGACCCAAGGCGTTGGGCGCCTTTATGTACAACGAAGAAGACCTGGAGATCGCTCGGTTCGCGCCGATCGTTCGTTCCAAACGCGAACAGATCGAACTCGACGCCGCCATCGAGCGGGTCAAGGGGCGCATGGAAGAAGGCGGCTTCGCCGAAGGTTGGGCGCGCATCGTCGCGACCCTGATGCTGGGCGCCAGCGGGATCAACGAACGTGAGCTGGAAGCCGGTCGGAAAGCGCGCGAACAGCATCCCAAGCTCGCCCGCTTGTCCATCGGCGAGCGCAAGCGCCTGTTGAAAGAGCAATCCTACATGGTGCAACTGGATCCGGACCGGGCGATCGAATCGCTCGCCAGCCTGCTGCCGACCCTGGAAGATCGTCGCGAAGCCTGGAACATGGCCAGGGCGATTGCCATCGGCGATGGCGTCATCGATGCCAAACAGCAGGTGGTGCTCGACCGTTTGGCCCAAGCCCTCGAACTCAAGGCGGCGGCCTGATCTCATGAACGACATCATTGAAAACAAGACCTTCGATGAAATTCAGGTGGGCGATCAAGCCAGCCTGACGCGGACGCTGGATCAGGACGGCGTCGAGGCGCTGGCGATCATCACCGGCAACTTCAATTTGATCGATCTGGACCCGGGGCCGGCGGACACCTCGATGTTCGGGCAGGGCGGCGGTCAGACCGGATGGTCGGCGGCGCTGTTCGCTTCCCTGGCCGGTACCCGTCTGCCCGGTTTGGGCTCGGTGGCCCAGCACATCGACGTTAGTCTGCGGCGGCCGGTGGCCATCGGCGTGCCGGTGACCGCGACCGCTACGGTCAAGGCCAAACGGCCGGAAACCGGCACCGTGTTTCTTGAGTGCCGGGCGGTGGATCCGACGGGCGAGGAAGTCGCGAGTGGGTTCCTCGAGGTGCTGGCGCCCAGGGAAAAAATGCGGCACGAACTGATGGAATTGCCGAAGGTACAGCTCCGCCGGGACAACCGCTACCTGGAGTTGCTGAAAGCCTGTGAAGGACTCCCCGCCCTGGGTTGCGCGGTCGTCCACCCGTGTAGCGCGGACTCGCTGCGCGGCGCGGTCGAGGCCGCCGAGCACGATTTGATCGCGCCCATCCTGATCGGTCCTGAAGACAAGATCAGGGCCATCGCCGCCCAAGAGAATCTGGATATTTCGCGCTACCGGCTGGTGTCGTCGGATCACAGTCACCACTCCGCCGAACTCGCGGTCGCCATGGTGCTGGCCGGCGAGGCGCAAACCCTGATGAAGGGCAGCCTGCACACCGACGAACTGCTGGCCGAGGTGGTGAAGAAGGTGGGGGGTCTGCGCACCGAACGGCGGATCAGCCATTGCTTTCTACTCTCGGTGCCCACCTATCCGCGCCCGATCATCATCACCGACGCCGCCATCAACATCGCGCCAACCTTCGAGGAGAAGCGCGACATCATCCAGAATGCCATCGACCTGGCCCACGCCATCGGCATCGCGGAACCCAGGGTGGCGATTCTGTCGGCGGTGGAGACGGTGACCAACAAGATTCCCTCCACGCTGGAAGCGGGGGCGCTGTGCAAGATGGCGGATCGCGGCCAGATCACCGGCGGCATCCTGGACGGGCCGCTGGCGTTCGACAACGCCATCGACGAGCAGGCGGCGCGAACCAAGGGGATCAGGTCGCCGGTGGCGGGAAAGGCCGACATCCTGGTGGTGCCCGATCTGGAAGCCGGCAACATGCTGGCCAAGCAACTGATACCATTTACGGCTAGATTATGTTATAATGCTTTTTTAACCCTACTTTGATG
>JAVMKJ010000176.1:0-65708 GCA_031732855.1 Candidatus Competibacter sp. | reverse complement strand
TAACATTGCTGGTCGCATAACGCACCGAACTGACTGGAATCCATATTGAGCCATATTTAAAATAATTTAGTGTCCGTGCGTCCAACCTTTTTCCAACCTGGGGATGATAGCTGTTATGTTGCCGCATGGCGCCAATAACGAAATCAGAAGCCCCAAGAGTGGGTTTGGCCAACGAGGGTAAGGAGGAGATCCAAATGCAAGTAGAAAAACTTTGGCAGTTCCCCATCAAGGAATTTCATCGCATGCCGCGCGGCCTTTTGGGTCCGGGTGCGTATGAAATGGTCGGAGTAGAGGCGAAAAAACTCGGTTTCAAGCGCTCGCTGCTGGCGACTTCCGGGCTTAGGGGAACGGGAATTGTCGAGGACATCATCGGCAAGGTGAAATACCAGGGCGTCGATGTGGTGCTGTACGACAAGATTGAGTCCAATCCCAAGGATTACAACTGCATGGAAATGGCCGATCTGTACACCAGGGAGAAGTGCGACAGCTTCATCTCGGTGGGTGGTGGCAGCGTTACCGACGCCACCAAAGGCGCGAGAATCGTCGTCGCGCACGACGGCCGCAACATCAACGAGTTCGATGGCTTCAACAAATCCGAAAATCCGAACAACCCGCCGCACATCGCCATCAACACGACTGCGGGCACGGGGTCGGAAACCAGTTGGGCCTACGTGATCACCGATACGACATCGGAGAAGGCACCCTACAAATGGCTGGGCTTCGATGACAACTGCCCGGTTACCTTGGGCATCAACGATCCGGTGCTGTTCTATTCCATGCCCCAGGATTTAACGGCCTTCTGCGGTTTCGACGTGCTGGCCCACGCCTCCGAGCCCTACGTCTCTCGAATCGATTTTCTGCCCAGCTTGGGAAGCGCCCTCAAAGTCATCGAAGTGGTCGCTCAGAACCTGCGTCGCACCGTGATGGAGCCTTTGAACTACGAGGCTCGCTACAACATGATGTTTGCCTCCTACATGGCGGCGCAATCGTTCAACAGCGGCGGCTTGGGCATCATTCACGCCATGTCGCACGCGGTCAGCGCCTTTTATGACACCCACCACGGGTTGAATAACGCCATCGCGTTGCCGCGAGTCTGGGAATTCAACATGCCGACCAACTACAAGCGATTCCGCGATATTGCCCGGGCCATGGGCGAGAACGTGGATGGCTTGACCGACGTCACGGCGGCCGAGCGCGCTCTGGAAGCGGCGATCCGCCTGAGCAAGGACGTGGGCGTTCCGGCCAACTTTACCAGCACTCCGCCCTACACCAAGTCTCGGTTGGGCCTCGGCAAATATGCGGAATGGGGCGGTCCCAAGATCATCGGCGACGAGCGCGACGTCGATCGTATGACCAAGCACTTGCTGGGCGACGGCTCCACTCCCGGTAATGCCCGCGAATGCACCTACGAAGCGGTGGCACCGGTCGTCCGTCATGCCTTGACGGGTTCCTACTACTAAACCGACTCTCGTCGTTCGTACCAGAAAGCCAAGGGTTCCGGGCTTGCCTTCACGGGAAGACAGGCCCGGACGGAGGTCGGATCATGTTTGAATCCATCGAACGGACGATCGAAGATCTGCGGTCGCGGCAATACATCTGCGACCGCAAGCTCGCCACCGTCGTTTTTCTCGCCCTTCAGATGCGCAAGCCGATCCTGATCGAAGGTCCGGCGGGCGTGGGCAAAACCGAATTGGCCAAAGTGGCGGCGCTGGCGCTCGATCGTCAGTTGATCCGCCTGCAATGCTACGGCGGCCTAGACGAGACTCGGGCGCTCTACGAGTGGGAATATGGCAAGCAATTGCTGTACACCCAAATCCTGCGCGACAAGATCGGCCACTTCCTTGCCGACATCGACGATCTGCATACTGCCGTCGAGCAACTTCGTCGGCACGAGAACGTGTTCTTTTCCGAGCATTTCATCGTGCGCCGTCCCATCCTTCAGGCGATCAGTTCGCCCGAACCCGTCGTCCTGTTAATCGACGAAATCGACCGCGCCGAAGAGCAATTCGAGGCGTTCCTGCTGGAAGTGTTGAGCGATTTCCAGGTCAGCGTGCCGGAAATCGGTACGATCAAGGCAAAGACGCCGCCTTATGTGGTGATCACCAGCAATAACACGCGCGATCTCAGCGATGCCCTGAAGCGGCGCTGCCTGCATCTATTCATCGGCTATCCGGACGAGCAAAGAGAATTGGAGATTCTCCGGCTCAAGGTGCCGGCCATCAGCGAGACGCTGGCCGCTCAAGTGGTGAACGTGATTCGCCGCATGCGCGGCCTGGATTTGCGCAAGGCGCCCAGCATTAGCGAAACCCTGGACTGGGCTCAGGCTCTGGTGTTGTTGAACGCCGAGTCGCTCGACCGCGAATTGATCGAAGAAACCTTGCAACTGCTGGTTAAGTACGACCGGGATACCCGCCAAGTCGGCGAACATATCGCCTGGCTGCTTGGAGGGGGGCACGACCACGATCACGATCACGACCATAGTCACGGTCATCACCACCATCACGGTCACCACCATCACCACGCAGACAACCACATCTTGCGACCGCCGCAATCCGCCGCCGAACCCGATTTGCGGGAGATGGAAGAGCGCAAGAAGGAACACACATCGCGCTATTTCAGCACTTATCGGGGACGCGTCGACGGTATAACCCGAGAATCGTAATGGACGTTGCCATCAACCGTTTCATCTGCCTCCTGAAACGCAACGGCGTGCGCGTTTCGCCCTCCGAGTCCATCGATGCTCTCCAAGCGTTGACCCATGTGACCGTGGGCGATCGAGAGACCGTGCGCGCGGCACTGCGCAGCACGCTGATCAAAGACATGCACGATATCCCGGTATTCGACGAACTCTTCGAGCTGTTTTTCCGTTTGCCCACGAATACCCGTCGCCTTACGCCCGGACACGATCACCATCACCATCACGACGAGGAACTGGCCGACCCCGAACGCATCGTATTCGAGCCAGACGATAAGAGCGTCGCCGATAACGACGGCGAACACGCCCACGGCGAACTGATGAAGATTCGGGATTACTTCGACGCCGACAAGCTGGTTACCCGCTTCAATCCCCACAAGGAGTCCAACCAGATCGGTCTGTCGCTGCTGAGCCAGAATCTGATTTTGAATCGCAACAAGGGGCTGTTGGACAAGGCGATGAAGAAGGTGACGCATCAATTGAACGTGCGACGCGTCAAAAACATCGCCCAGCCTGGAGAGCTGAACTGCGGACGTGCTATCGAACAGCTCGACGAGGATTTGGTGGTCAACGCCGTCGAAGCCCTCCTGGACGATCTTCGCGACATGGAAGTCGACGAGAAATTGATCGACCAACTGGCCCGCCAAATCGATGGCGTCATCGCCAATCTGCCGGAACTGCTGAAGCGCTACATGGAACGGGAGATGGCCTTGCAACGCGGCCAAAATCCTCATCAGGAGCCCGTTCACTCCGCCTATAACTACCGCTTTACGGAAACGGAGCGGCGGGAGATGGAAGAGATCGTCCGCCGGCTGGGGCGGAAGATGCGAGGCGCCCGTTCCTATCGTCGAGTGGTCAGCCGGCGCGGGCGGATCAACGTCGCGCGTACCCTGCGCGCCAGCCTGATGTACGACGGCATTCCGTTTCAGCCGGTGCTAACCGGTACTCGCAACGAAAAACCTCGCTTGGTGGTCATCTGCGACGTCAGCCTGTCGGTGCGCAACACCGCCCGTTTTATGCTGCACTTGGTCTACAGCCTGCAATCCCTGTTCGAGCAGGTGAAGAGCTTCGTGTTCGTCAGCGATCTGGCCGACGCCAGCCAATACTTCGAGCAATTGACCATCGACGAGGCCATCGCCGCCGTCTTCGGCGGCGAGTTGATCGATGCCGATGCCAACAGCAACTACGGCCGAGCGCTGGAGATCTTTTGCCAGCGGCACTTGGGGAGCGTGAACAATCAGACCACGGTCATCGTCCTCGGCGACGGTCGGGGCAATCGCAACCCACCCAACGCCTGGGCGCTGGAAGAAATTCGCCGCCGCGCCAAGCAGCTGATCTGGCTGTCGCCGGAGCCTCGCGGAAGCTGGGGACTCGGCAGTTCGGACATGCCCTTGTACGAACCGATCTGCCATCGGGCCGATGTAGTGCGCAACCTGAAGCAATTGGGACAAGTCGCGGAGGATTTGATCCGGCGTTCCGCGGCGGCATCTCCCCGTGGCTGAGGCAGGAGTCGACAACGCCATGAATCCTCTCGCGCTGTCGCGCAGCCGCCACGGGGTATTGGTGGAATGCCTGGAGCGACAGGCCGAGCCGGTCGCGCGAAGCAGCCGCTTTATCCTGTACGGCCTCGGTTCGCGCCAGGAGACGGCCCTTTGCCCGAACGACGTGGTGGTCGTGCACGATTTCTCGCCGACGCAGATCGACAACAACATCGGCTACTACGTCGCCAACGAGTTGCTGCCTCTGTTTCGCGGATCGCGATTCGCCGACGAGGCCGAGGGTTACGCCTATAGCGAGCAGGACATCTTCGAGCGCTACGTGGGCGAAATCGTCCGTTCCATCGACGGTAACGAGCGCCGCGCCTGGCACCTGTATTACGACAACACCCTGGCCGCGCTGCGCCGGGTGCCCCCGGAACGGTCCGACGCGATGGTCCCGCCCGGCGCGGCCCAACAGGATTTTATCGGCGACTTCGGCGCCATCTATCGCCGTGCCATCGATCTGATCGCCGAACTGCCGGGCGCCACCGTGCTGGACGTGGCGACGTGCTTCGGTTTTTTGCCCCTGCTGCTGGCCACCGAGCGCCGTGGCCAACGGGACGATCCGGGCGACATCGTCGGCTGCGACCTGAATCCGGCGCTGGTCGGACTCGCCGACGATTACGCGCGGCATCGCCGGTTGCGAAACGTCAGGTTCGTCCGCGCCGACATCCTGGCGGTGGATGTCGGGCGGGAATTGGCGCCGTCGCCCGCCCGTTTCGACGTCGTGACCGCCCTGCATTTGCTGGAACACCTGGAACCGGAACAGACGGGCGCGGCGGTCGCGAACCTGTCGAGGCTCGCGGCCCGGCGGTTGATCGTCGCCGTTCCCCTGGAAGAAACGCCCGATCCCCGCTTCGGCCATCGGCAGGTCTTCGACCGGGAACGTCTGCTGGCCGTCGGTCGGGCGCTCGGCGGCCGCCAAGATTATTTCGATTTTCACGGCGGCTGGCTGGTGGTCGACCGCCGCGACCGAGTATCTCCATCAGAACCAGCCAGCACTACGACAACTGATTAGATCGATAGCCACAAAGGAGAAGAAGTCATGCCCAAGTACCTGATCGAGCGTGAATTGCCCGGCGCCGGCAAGCTATCCCCGGCGGATCTGAAAGCGATTTCGCTGAAATCGTGCAATGTTCTCAGCGGCCTGGGTCCACAAATCCAGTGGATACAGAGTTACGTCACCGACGACAAGATTTACTGCGTCTACATTGCCCCCAACGCCGAGCTGGTGAAACGGCACGCGGAACAGGGCGGGTTTCCGGCCAATCGGATCTCGGAAATCAGGGCGAGTATCGATCCGACTACCGCCGAAGGCTGAACGCCGCCGGTCGCTCGCTATTTCGCCGGAAGCGGGAGCGCGGACCTCCGGGCTCGCCAGCATTCCCGTTTTCAAACCCTCCACTGTCGATTGTGAGCGATAGCCATGAGCTATGAAATCTTCCGGCAGGGCTTGGATGCACCGATCTGCCTGACCTGGGAAATCACCTACGGCTGTAATCTGCACTGCGTGCATTGTCTGTCGTCCTCCGGCAAGCGTCGACCCGACGAACTCACTACCGTCGAGGCCAAGTGCTTGATCGACGAATGGGCCGAAATGAAGGTGTTTTACATCAACGTCGGCGGCGGCGAGCCGATGAGCCGGAAGGATTTTCGCGAATTGATGGACTACGCGCTGGCGCGTGGAGTGGGCGTCAAATTCAGCACCAACGGTACCCTGATCGACGACGACGCGGCGGCGTGGATCGCCTCGAGCGACTATTTGGACGTGCAGATCAGCATCGATGGCGCGACGGCCGATACCAGCGACCCCATCCGCGGCGAAGGTTCCTACGATCGTGCCCGGCAAGCGATGGAGCGACTGGCCAAGTGGCGATTTCCGTTCAAGATCAACGCCACCGTCACTCGCCACAACTATCCGCAAATCGACGAGCTGTATGCCCTGGCTCAAGACTACGGGGCGGAACTGCGGTTGACGCGGCTGCGCCCCACCGGTCGCGGTGGCGCGGTGTGGCAAGACCTGCGCCCGACCCACGAACAGAATCGCGGCTTGTACGAGTGGCTGTTGAACCACCGGGACGTGCTCACGGGAGATTCGTTTTTCCATCTGTCGGCCTACGGACAGCCGATGGACGGGCTGAACCTGTGTGGCGCCGGGCGCATCGTCTGTTGCGTGGACCCGGTCGGCGAGGTGTACGCCTGCCCGTTTATGTTGGCGCCGGAGTTTTCCGGCGGCAACGTGCGCCAGCCGGGCGGGTTTGCCGGGGTATGGCGAAGCTCGCCGCTGTTCGCGCATCTGCGGGAATGGCAGGTGGGCGGGAGCTGCCAGACCTGCAACGCCTACGACAAGTGCCACGGCGGGTGCATGGCCGTGAAGCACTTCACGAGCCGTTCCCTGGATGACCCCGATCCGGACTGCGTGTTCCAGAACCCGGCGCCTTTCCCGTTACCGGTGAAAGCCGTGTCGCTACCGGCGATGGGTGCCGCCTGAGTGCGGGTTCGGTCCAGGTAATACGCGGAATCCGCGGCGCACGAGGCAACGCCATGAGCAAGCTGCAAGATAGCCACGAGAGACTCTTGGCTCCCCTGCTTTTGGGCGGCAAAACGGCGCCCAATCGTTTTGTTTTTGCCGCGCACCAGACCAACTTCGCCGTCCACAACCGCTTCGAAAAGCGTCATGCGGCTTACTACGAAGCCCGCGCGGCGGGCGGAGTGGGTCTCATCGTGCTCGAGGGCAGCGTGGTGCATCCCTCGGACTGGCCTTACGAATATGCTGTATTCGGTTACGATGCCTCGGTGGTGGACGGTTATCGTTTGGTGGCGGACGCGGTGCATCGGCATGGTGCCCTGGCGCTGGCGCACTTGACCCACAGCGGCATGCAGGGCAGCAGCCATTATTCCCAGTTGCCGCTCTGGGCGCCGTCGCCGGTGCCGGAAGTCAACAGCCGCGAACTGCCTCAGTCGATGGACGCCGAAGACATCGCCGCCGTGATCGAGGGGTTCCGGCAAGCGGCGCGTTACGCCAGCGACGGCGGATTGGACGGAATCGAACTGAACGCGGGGCAGGACAGCCTGATCCGCCAGTTCCTGTCGCCGCTGACCAATCAGCGCGGCGATCGCTACGGTGACTCGCTGGAGAACCGGCTGCGTTTCGCTCGCCAGGTGATCGAGGCCGTTCGCAACGAGGTGGGCCGCAACGCTGTCGTCGGGCTGCGTCTGTGCGGCGACGAACACGCGCCCTGGGCCGGGATCAAACCTGAAGACGCGGCCGAGATCGCCGAGCACCTGGCGAGCGATGGGCTGCTCGACTTCATCAGCGTCACCAGCGGCGGGATCTACACCGGCCACCTCACCCGTCCCGGCCTGTATCAACCGCCCGGCTTCGCCGCCCATCTGGCGGCGCTGGTCAAGGCGGCGGTCAAGCTACCGGTGTTTGCCCAGGGCAGCATCGTGGATCCCGACATGGCGGCGGCGCTGCTGGCCGAAGGAAAAGCCGACGCGGTGGAGATGACCCGGGCGCTGATCGCCGACCCGGAATTGCCGGCCAAGCTGCGCGAGGGTCGAGCCGAGGATGTTCGTCCGTGCCTGCTTGCCAATCAGGACAATATCATCGGTTTGGTGCAGAACCCACGCCTGAGCTGCGCCAACAATCCAGCCGCCGGCTACGAGCAGGAGTCCGAGTTTGCTCCATTGAAGCCGGCGCGGGTCCGTCATCGGGTGTTGATCGTGGGTGGTGGGCCAGCCGGTCTGGAAGCGGCCCGGGTCGCGGCGCTGCGTGGCCACCGGGTGATCTTGTACGAGCGTGAGCCTCGGCTTGGTGGCGCGATCCGGCTGGCGGCCGCCGCGCCGGGCCGCGAGCGACTGGCGCTGGCGGTGGACTGGCTGGAAGCTCAAATCCGCGCGCTGGACGTGGAGATCCATACCGGTATCGGGGTGACCATCGAGCGGGTGCTTCATGAGGCGCCCGATGCGGTGATTGTGGCGGTGGGTGGTTTTCCGGGTTGTCAAGCCGGGGTGCGCTTCCACGAGACCGCGCCGGTGGTTAATCCCCGCCAAGTGATGAGCGGTGAGGTACCAGCCGCTCCGGGTCGGGTGGTGGTGCTCGATACCCTTGGCGATCCGGTCGGTATGAGCGTCGCCGAATGGCTGGCCGAGCGCGGTTGGCAGGTAGAGATCGTGACCAGCGATATGTTCGTCGGCCAGCGGCTGACCGCGTCGCTGGAACTGACCGCCTGGAACCAGCGGGCCAGCGCCCGGAGCATCGTGTTCCGGCCGCAGTTCGACACCCTGGAAGTAACCGCCCGCGGCGTGATCGGCACGGACCACTTCGATCCCCAGCGGGAAATCCGCCTCGACGCTATCGATCTGGTGGTGGACGTATCGCCGGAAGTGCCTGACGAAACGCTCTATTTCGCGATCAAGGCGAGCGGCTTGCGCGTGTTCCGGGCCGGCGACTGCGTGGCGCCACGCTACCTGAGCCACGCAATCCTGGAAGGCTATCGGGCTGGCCGGGAGGTATGACGATGAGCAATCGCCCACGACTGCTGTTTACCCCCTTGAAGATCGGTAGTATCACGGTCAGAAACCGAATCGTCTTCTCGGCGCACCTGACCAACTACGCCGAGGATTTCATGCCGAGCGAGCGGCATCTCCACTATTACCGGGAGCGGGCGCGCGGCGGGACCGGATTGATCATCACCGAAGAGCAATCCACCCACCCCACCGATCACCCCTACGAAAAGCTGATCCACGCCTTTCACCGTCGGGTCATTCCTCATTACCGGCGGATCACCGCGGCGGTCCATGCGGAAGAGGTACCGATCCTGGCCCAGATCAACCACAACGGCGGTCAGGGCAGCGGCATGTTTACCCGCCTGCCGGCGTGGGCGCCGTCGGCGCTGGCCGATCCCCTGTTCCGCGAAGTGGCGAAAGCGGTCGAACACGAGGATATTCTGGAGATCATTCAGGGTTACGCGCGGGTGGCCGCCTATACCCGCGAAGGCGGCTTCGATGGGGTGGAACTGCAATGTTCGCATTCCTCCATCGTCCGCCAGTTTCTGTCGCGCAACACCAACCACCGCGGCGACGAATACGGCGGCAGTCTGGACAACCGCGCCCGGCTGCTGCGCGAGATCGTCGCCGCCATCCGCAACGAGGTCGGGCGCGATTACGTGATCAGCGTGCGCCTGTGCGGCGACGAACTGATCCGCGACGGCATCACCCTCGACGAGACGGTGGCGGTGGCCCGGCTCCTGGAGGCGGATGGCCTGATCGACCTGATCAACACCAGCATCGGCACCGCCACGCAGACCCTGTACATGATCGAAGCTTCGATGCGCATCCCTCCCGACTATGCGCTGTTCATTCCGTCGGCCATCCGCAAGGCGGTGCGGCTGCCGGTGATCGGCGTGGGTCGCATCAAGGACCCGATCCAGGCGGAGCGCATTCTGAGCGAAGGCCATGCCGATCTGGTGGGCATCGTGCGCGGCCAGATCGCCGATCCCGAATTCGCCCGCAAGGCACGGGAAAACCGAGCCGAGGACATCCGTCTGTGTTTGTCCTGCAACCAGGAATGCGTGGGTCGGATGGGACTCAACCGCTGGATGGGCTGTATCGAGACCCCAGCCACCGGCCAGGAAAAGCGCTACGGAGTCGGCACCCTGCAATCCGTCGTCGAACCCAAGCGGGTGCTGGTGATCGGTGGTGGTCCCGCCGGACTGAAGGCGGCGGCCGTCGCGGCCCGCCGCGGGCATCGGGTCACGCTGATGGAAAAGGAAACCCGACTGGGCGGACAGGTGGTGTGGGCGGTGCGGGTGGCCGGACGCGCTGAATTTGGCGATATCGTGCGTAATCTGCTGCACGAGGTCGAACAACTGGGCGTCGAGGTCAAAACCGGGACTCCCGCCACCATGGACTCGGTGCTGGCCGCCAAGCCGGACGCCATCGTCGTGGCGACCGGGTCGATCCCGAACCGCGCCGCCATTCCGGGTGGCGACGGCCCCGGCGTGGCGGATGTGGTCGATATCCTGTCGGGCGCGGTCGAGCCGGGCCGGCGGGTGTTGGTGGTGGATCGGCTGGGTTTCCACGAAGCCACCAGCGTGGCCGAATATCTGGCGGAACAGGGTTGCGAGGTGGAAGTGGTCACGCCCACCCTGTACGTCGGCCAAGACTTGGGCGTTACCCTGGATCTGGAAAACTGGTATCGCCAAGCCCGGCGGCTGGGCATTCGCTGCACCCCGAATCATTCGGTCCTCGGCATCGATAACGGCGTGGTGATGGCCCTGCACAACTACAGCGGTCAGATCGTGCATTTTCCCAAGGCCGACACGGTGGTGCTGGCGATCCATCGTCAAGCCGACGACGGTCTGTATCAGGCGCTGAAAGCCGATAACGTCCGCGCGACCCACATGCTGATGCAAGTTCGCGAAGTCGACGAGGACCTGTACCAGAAGCTAAAAGGACGGGTGCCGACACTGTACCGGATCGGCGACTGCGTGGCGCCGCGGCGGGCGCACGCCGCCATCATCGAAGGCGAGCGCGCCGGGAGGGCCGTGTAGATGGACAAGTTTGTGGTGGTCATCGCCGAGAGCGAACACGGCGCGCTGACACCGGCCAGTCTGGAATGCGTGGAAGAAGGGCGCGAGGTGGCCGATCAGTTGCACGCGCGGGTTCAAGTCATCCTGTGCGGTAGCGAGGTCGCTCCGCTGGCCGAAACATTGGCGGCCCACGGCGCCGACCAGGTGACGGCGGTCGAACACGAAGCCCTGGCGCAATTCAGCGCCGATGGCTGGCTGCAGGCGCTCGCTCCGGTGTTGCATCATACTCATCCAGTGCTGCTGCTGGCTCCCGACAGCGGCCAGACTCGCGCCTGGCTGCCCCGGTTATCCGTCCGCTGGCAGTTGCCGCTGGTCGGCTGCTGCATGCGAATCGGCATCGTCGGCGACGGTTATCCGGAAATCATTCGCAACACCTACGGCGGTGCTTGCCAGGAACGGCTGATCTGGCCTTACGCCACCCTGGTCGGCGCCATGCTGCTTCCCGGAGTGCGCGGGGTGGGACCACCACGGCGCGGGCGCCATGCCGAGGTTGCGGTGGTGCGCCCGGAACTCGATCCCGCCCGCTTCCGCGACCGCACCTTGCGTACCCTGCCCGCCGACCCGCGCACGGTGGATTTGAGCGAGGCCGAGCGGATCGTCTCCGGCGGTTTCGGCACCGGTGGGCCAGCGGGCATGGCGCTGTTGCAACAGTTGGCCGAACGGGTGGGCGCCGCTTTGGGCGGTACCCGGGTGGCGGCGGATCGCGGCTGGCTGGGCGCGGAACGCTTCATCGGCACCACCGGCAAGATCGTCGCCCCCAAATTGTACATGGCCTTCGGCGTGTCGGGCGCGGGCCAGCATCTGTCCGGCATGACCGGCAGCGAAGTGGTCATCGCCGTCAACAACGACCGCACCGCCCCCATCCTGAAGCGGGCGGACTTGGGCGTGGTGGGTGACCTCCATCAAATTTTGCCCATTCTGATCGGCAAACTCACGGAAATCACGAGATGACCGCGCGCTCCGCCAAAGAACAGTTTGATGTCATCATCGTCGGCGCGGGACCCGCCGGCAGCGCCGCCGCGCTGCTGAGCGCCCGCGCCGGCCTCAAGGTGCTGCTGCTGGAGCGCGGCGAATATCCCGGCGCCAAGAACGTCTCCGGCGCGGTGTTTTACGGTAGCGCCATCCTCGATCGCCTGATTCCCAACTGGTGGGAGCAGGCGCCGGTCGAACGCTCCATCTGTCGGCGCGACATCGCCTTCATGTCGCCGACCACCGCCGTGGCGCTCGATTTCCGCAGCGCGGGCGCGGGTTACGCCACCGCGCCCCATAACGGCTTCAGCGTGCTGCGGCCGAAGTTCGATCGCTGGCTGGCGGCCCAGGCCGAGGCGGCCGGCGCATTTTTGCTGACAGCGACGGTGGTGGACGACGTGCTGCGGGACAGGGGTCGCGTCGTCGGCGTGCGCGTCCGCCGCGAGCAGGGCGAGGTTTACGGCAAGGTGGTCATCGCCTGCGACGGGGTCAACTCCTTCCTGGCCAAGAAGGCCGGCATGCAGCGCGAATTCCACGCCCACGAACTGTCGCTGGGAGTCAAGGAGGTGCTGGGTCTGGACCCGGCGCTCATTCAGGATCGCTTTCACCTGACCGGCAACGATGGGATCGCCTTCGAATACCTGGGGGCGATTACCGAAGACGTTCACGGTGGCGCGTTCCTCTACACCAATCAGGATTCGCTGTCGCTGGGGGTAATCGGCCAGGTGTCATCGCTGGTCGAGCGGCGCAGGCGGCCTTACGAATTATTGGAACGGTTCAAGGCGCATCCGGCGGTCGCGCCGCTGGTGCGCGGCGGCAAATTGCGCGAGTACTCGGCGCATCTGATTCCGGAAGCCGGGTGGGCGATGCTGCCAAAACTGTATGCCAACGGCATGCTGGTGGCCGGCGATGCCGCCGGATTCTGTCTGGCCGCCGGGCTGTATCTGGAGGGAATGAACTACGCCATGCAGTCCGGTCTGGCGGCGGCGGAAACCGCGATTGCCGCCTGTCAGCGGGGCGATTTCTCGGCGCGTTCCCTGGCGGTTTATCGAAAGTATCTGAAACAGCGCCACGTTTTCACCGATTTTCGGGCCTATCGCCACGCGCCGGCCTTCGTCAACGGTCCCCGTCTCCAGAATCTCTATCCCGAGATGATCGCCCGCAGCATGGAACAAATCTTCCGGGTGGACGGTGCCCCCAAGCAGAAAATTCTACCGCTGACGTACCGCATGCTGCGCCAGTTTCCGATCAAGCCAGGCCAGTTGCTGCGGGATTGCTATCAGGTCGCGAGAACTTACCTATGGTGATGACGACCCACGAAGAGAAAATGCGCACGGTGCGGTTCCGGGTGGCGGCGACTCCTCACATCGTCGTGAATTCGGAAATCTGCCGTAACGAATGTTCGGTCCACGCCTGCGTCTACGTCTGTCCGGCCAACCTGTTCGTTCCGCTGGACGACGGCGGCATTCTGTTCAATTACGAGCAATGCTTCGAGTGCGGCACCTGCTACGTCGCCTGCAACCAGGAAGGCGCCATTCGCTGGTCCTACCCGGACGGCGGTTATGGGGTCACGTTCCGGGAATCCTGAATACCCTCGGACCCGCTGGGAAGAACTCGCCATGCGCATCGCCGTCTGTCTCAAGTACGTCCCCGATCCGGGCACCATCGAAGTGGATCCGCTGACCGGCGCGATCGACGCCGGCCGCATGCTCTATATACTCAATCCAGCCGATGAAAGCGCCCTGGAGCTGGCGCTGCGACTGCGACCGCCGAACGGGACGGTGATCGCCCTCAGCGTCGGTCCACCGGAGGCGGATCGCTTGTTGCGGGAAGCGCTCGCCGCGGGCGCCGACGCCGCCGCGCGGGTGTGGGATCGAGCGCTCGGCGGCACCAAACCCGTGGTCACGAGCATCCTGCTGGCGGCGGCGCTGCGGGTGATGGATCCTCCGCCGGATTTGGTGCTATGCGGTGGGCACAGCGTGGATCGCGGCTCTGGTACGGTGCCCGCCTTGCTGGCCGAGCATCTGGGCTGGCCGGTGGCGACCGAGGTGACCCAATTCGAGATCCGATCGGAGCGGGTGCTGATCCAGCGGCGATTGGCCCGTGGTGCTCGCGCCGAGGGCGAAGTCGAGCTGCCGGCGATTTTGGGTCTGGAGACGGAGCTGACGCGGCTGCGCCAGGCCAGTCTGCCCAGCCTGATGCGAGCCAAACACACCGCGATCCCATTGTACGGTCTGGAGGAGTTGGGGCTGTCGCTCCAGGATCTGCATTTCCCGGCGATGACCCTGCACGAAGTCATGCCGCCACGACCGCGGGCGCGGACGATGTTTACGCCCGATTCCAGCGGGTCGGTGCAGGAGCGGATCGCCCAGATCATGTCCGCCGGGGTGGCCGGCAAGGCGGGGCAAATTCTGGAGGGTGGCACCCCGGAACAGCAGGCCGACACCATCATCGCGTTCCTGCGCGAACAGGGTTTTCTGGAGCCTTTGGCATGAGGCGCCTGCTGGCCGAGATGGCGTGGCCGGAGGTGGCGCGGGCGGTCGCGGGCGGCGCGACCACGCTCATCCTGCCGCTGGGCGCCACGGAACAACACGGCCCCCATCTGCCGCTGGGCACCGACACGTTTCGCGCCGGGGCGCTGGCCGAACGGCTGGTGGCCCAGCTACCCGAGGCCCTGGTCGCGCCGGCGTTGCCCGTCGGTTGCTCCGACGAGCACGCGGGCTTTGCTGGCCTGTTGAGCCTCGATCACGCCACCCTGGCGAACGTGATCGTGAACTGTGCCCACCGCGTCGCGGCCTGGGGAATACAACGGTTGGTGCTGCTTTCCGCGCACGGCGGCAACGGGCAAGCCCTGACTCTGGCCGCCGCGCGTCTCGCCGAGGAGTTGCCGGCCTTGCGAGTCTGGATCCCGGGCGCGACGATCACGCTTTCTCCCGGCATGCTGGCGGTGGCGCAAGCCGATGGGATATCCGAGGTGGCGGTGGGCTTGCACGCGGGCGAAGGGGAAACTTCGGAGATGCTGCACTTGCACCCCGATCTGGTGCGCATGGAACGCGCCGCCCCAGGCTACCTGGGGTCGCCGGACGAAGTCGTGCCCCGCCTGATGCAATCTGGGCTTCGAGCGGTCGCGGCGAGCGGCGTGTTGGGCGATCCGGGGTGGGCGCGCGGCGCGCGGGGACAACGTTATCTGGAAGCGGAGGTCGCCGAGTATCGGCGTCGGCTGGAGGAGGAGGGCGAGGATGTCGGGCGCGCGGCGCCGCCCACCTCGCGACACGCATGAAAAACGTGCCCGCTAACGTGCTACCTCCGCTGGCGACGGTGGCCGAATTGGCCGGCTATCTGGCACAACCTCTGGACCGGGTGGAAGCCCGCTGCCGCGGTGCCGCCGCCAGTCTGGCGCAAGCTTGGCGAGTGGCCGCGCCGGCCACGCCCGGCGACGTTGCCGCGTTCTATCGGAAAATTGATCACTACCTCTACGACCTGACCTGGTGGCACGCGCTCCAAGAGGACGACAGCGCGCTCGTGCAATGGCGGGCTCTGGAGACGGCTCTCGCGCATCGCGCCCGCGCCGCCCTGGATTTTGGCAGCGGTATCGGTTCCTTGGGCTTGCTGCTTGCCCAACAGGGTTTGGCGGTCACCTTGGCCGAGATCAACCCGTTGTTGCGCGATTACGCGCGCTGGCGCTTCGACCGTCAGGGTCTGAAGGCACGTTTTCTGGAACCCAGCGCAATTCCGGTCGGGGAATTCGATTTTGTCAGTGCCGTGGACGTGATCGAGCATCTGCCGGAACCTCGGGCGGTGCTCGCCCAGTTGGCGGCGGCCCTGCGTCCCGGCGGCACCTTGTTCGTTCATCTGCCGATGGATCGCGATGCAGCCCACCCCATGCACTTCCAGCACGATCCGCGAGCGCTGCTGGGGCAACTCCAGCGCGACGGGTTGTGGGTGGAGCGCGCGGAGGGAGAACTCTGGATTTTGCGGCGCGGCGAACCGGCCCGCTATCGGCTTCAACCAGGACTGGAACTGATCCCTGGCGAACCCGGCACGGGCGGGCTGTTGTTTTCCTGGCGCCCGTTGATGGCGCTGCGCCTGAATCCCCAGGCGTTCGCCCTGGCGTCTGGTCTCGATATCGAGCGTACCGCCGCCGAGGTGGCGGCCAGGCTACCCGCGTTGTCTCTCCAGGATACGGCGGCCTTCCTTGACAGCCTGGCGCGGCGCCGCCTGCTGGCCAAAACGCCGCCCAGCACCGGCCGCTGGCCCAGCGTCTCCATCATCGTTCCGGCGCGCGGGCGACCCGCCGCGACCCGGGCCTGCGTGGAGTCACTGCTGGCTCTGGACTACCCGACCGCCCGGGAAATCCTGGTGGTGGACGATGCCTCCGAGCCACCGCTCGGCCCGGTCTTGGCCGATCTGCCCATCCGTTTGTTACGCCAGCAGCGCAACATCGGCCAATCGGCGGCGCGCAATCTGGCGGCCGTGGAAGCCCAAGGTGAACTGCTGGCCTTCATCGACAACGACTGTGTCGCGGAACCGGCCTGGCTGCGAACCCTGGTTCCGCATTTGGACGATCCGGCCGTCGGCATCGTCGGTGGCAGGGTCATCTCCCCGACGCCCGAGGGATGGGTTGCGGCATTCGAGGCCGCGCGCTCGCCGCTGGACATGGGCGCGGTGGGGGGCACGGTGGGACCGGGCGAAACCGTCGCGTATTTGCCCACCTGCAATTTGATCGTGCGCCGCGATCTGTTGCTGGCCCAGGGTGGCTTCGACGCGGACATGCGTCTCGGGGAGGACGTGGATTTCATCTGGCGCGCCGTGCGAGGTGGAGTCGAGGTCCGCTACGTGCCGGAGGGACGGATCGTCCACTACCATCGCGTGCGGTTGGCGGCATTGCTGCGGCGCCGCGCCGATTACGGTTCGTCCGAGGCCGATTTGCAGCGCCGCCATCCGGAAGGCCGGCGCGTCATGCCCTTGCCGCGAGTCGGCGTGTTGTTGCTCGCCATGCTTGCGACTCTCGGAGTCGCGTGGCCCGCAAGCGCCGGGCTGGGCGCTTCGATTGTGTGCCTGATCGTCGGCGAATCGATCGGGAAACATCGGCGAATTCGCAAGCTGGGCGTCGTTGTGCCCGCGCGCCGAGTGGGCGCCGCCGTGCTGCGCGAGCAGGTGGCCGCGCTGTACCACTTGAGCGCCAACCTGACGCGCTACTACGGTTTGCCGTTGCTGGCCATCGGCGGGCTATGGCCGACCTTGCTGCCGGCGGTGGCGGTCGCGATGCTCGTCGCGCCCCTCGGCGACTACCGCCGACAAAAACCAGCGCTGTCGTTGCCTTTGTTTGTGGCGCTGTATTGGTTGGAGATGGCCGCCTATCAAATCGGCGTGTGGCGCGGTTGCTGGCAACGGCGCACCCCGTGGCCGCTGTTGCCAAGGAGCCGTTGGGGGCGGTGAAAAATGCGGCCAATACGGGATTCCAACTCTTTAAGCCGCCCTACAATTTTAGGGTACGAGGTGGTAGATCGACCGGCCGCGCCGAGCGGAAGGCGATCATGCGTACTCTTACGGCAGGAGTCCGGCCCGCTGTGCTGGGTCTGGACCGCGCGGGGTCGCGCAATAGCCAGGATTGGCGCCGAGCAGAAAAGCTCTCTCTAAAACTACTCCGATCGATCAACGAGGTAAGATCCTTATGCAAACCGCAACGAACGTCGCCAAGCCGATGCCGGAAGTGATGATGGCCTTGCGTAAACCACACGGCTCGGTCCCACGGACTCCCATGGTCTTGAAAAAAGTTGAACCACCGATGGAGAAACCTCGCGTCGTGGAGGAGGTGGTCATCGAAGAAGTCAGCATCGATGGTATGTGCGGGGTGTATTGAGATGATACCGACGTCGTAAAGACGCTCGCCATGCGATCCGTCGCTGGCTGGCTCTCCATCGCAGAGCTTGCAAACCCGCGAAACCGACTCCCGGCGAGGACCGGGGATCGGTTGACGCGGATGCCGGATAGATCTGTCGGCCACGCGCCGTGATTGCCCCGCATTAAAATTGGAGACGTTATCGGATGGGTAAACTGGATGGTAAAGTCGCCTTCATCACCGGCGCCGCGCGCGGTCAGGGACGCGCCCATGCCGTCGCGATGGCGCGCGAGGGCGCCGATATCGTGGCGCTCGATGTTTGCAAGGATTTGTCCTATCCGCGTTATTCCCTGGCTACTCGCGAGGATTTAAACGAGACCGTTGCCCGGATCGAGGCCCAAGGTCGTAAGGCGCTCGCCATCGAGGCGGACGTCAGCAGGGCCTCGGAAATGGAAGCGGCGGCCAAACTGGCCATCGCCACATTTGGTTGGGTCGACATCGTGGTCTGCAACGCGGGCATCGCCGACATGGCCTTGGCCTGGGATATTACCGAGGAGTGGTGGGACATCATGCTGGCTGTCAACCTGAAGGGATGCTGGCTGACGGTCAAATACCTCATTCCGCGGATGATCGAGCGAAAGGCGGGCGGACGGATCATCATGACTTCCTCGGTGGCGGGCTTGCGCGGCGAGCCGGGCATGGCGCATTACTGTGCGTCCAAATGGGGCGTCATCGGTCTGGCGAAATCCTTGGCCCACGAGTTGTCCCAATACCATATTACCGTCAACACGCTGAATCCGACCGGCGTCAACACCGATCTCATCACCGGCATGGCCAAGGCGGCCGAAATGGCCAAGGAAGACCTGGTCGATTTTATTTCGTCGAACCACCTGTTGCCGGTCGAACTCGTCGAAGTGGAAGATGTCGCCAATGCTGTTCTATGGCTGGCATCGGACGAATCGCGCTACGTCACCGGCCAGGCTTTTCAGGTGGATGCGGGGAGGATGCTGAAATGAATTTGGCCGCTCGTTATCGACTGGCCGACGGCGTTGCCATTCGGCCCGAACGTTTCGGTGGCCTGGTTTATCGTTACGACAATCGCCGCCTGTACTTTTTGCACTCCCACGAGTTGGTGGATTTCGTGAGCGGGCTGAGCGGGCAGCGCCCCCTCGAAGAAGCTTTGGACGAGTGGCTGGCGAGCCGCGAATTGCCGGAGACGCACCGCGAAACTCTCGTCAAGGCCGTCGTCCAGCTCGACAAACTGGGTATTCTCGCCGAGGAGAATCAAAAGCCGTAATAGACCTTGAGAGGTCGTAATAAGCTAACCTACTGATTGTTAAGGCCGGCTCGCCAGCGAGTAAACGTTCGGGTCCTTCCCTTCAGCGGGGGTGGGGTGGGAGGGGGAATATTGCTATGCTTCCCGGGCCCATTTTCGTTTCCCTGATTGCAGGGCATCCGAGCAGTGGCCCTTCTATTTGTCCAACCTTTTTCCAACCCGTGGATGTTTATCTTAAACTGCCATACATGGCGACTATAATGTTAATCCATAGTGAAAGTGTGTAGAGAGGACAAAAACCATGCAATACGCGAATCCCAACGAGTCAGGAGCTGTCGTTGCATTCAAGCCCCGATATGGTAACTATATCGGCGGTAGCTGGAAGGAGCCTGTCAAGGGCCAGTATTTTGGAAACATCACTCCAGTTACCGGAAAAGTGTTTTGCGAAATCGCTCGCTCTACACAGGAAGACATCGAGTTGGCCCTGGACGCCGCCCATGCGGCCGCCCACGATTGGGGGCAAACCAGCGTAACGGATCGTGCCAACATTCTGCTGAAGATCGCGGACCGCATGGAACAGAATCTCGAAAAGCTTGCCGTGGCCGAAGCTTGGGACAACGGCAAAGCGGTGCGCGAAACCCGGGCGGCCGATCTGCCGCTGGCCATCGACCATTTCCGCTATTTTGCCGGGTGCATCCGCGCTCAGGAAGGCACGCTGGGCGAACTTGACGTCAACACCGTGGCCTACCATTTCCACGAACCGCTCGGTGTTGTCGGCCAGATTATTCCATGGAATTTCCCCTTGCTGATGGCGGCCTGGAAGCTGGCGCCAGCCCTGGCCGCCGGAAATTGTGTTGTTCTAAAGCCCGCCGAGCAGACTCCCACCAGCATACTGGTCTGGGCGGAGCTGATCGGCGATCTGCTTCCCAACGGCGTTCTGAACATTGTCAACGGCTTCGGCCTGGAAGCTGGAAAGCCTTTGGCATGCAGTCCGCGCATAGCCAAGGTGGCCTTCACGGGCGAAACCACCACGGGTCGTCTGATCATGCAGTATGCCTCCCAGAATATCATTCCGGTCACGCTGGAACTGGGTGGCAAAAGTCCGAACATTTTCTTCAGCGACGTGCTGGCGGCGGACGACGAATTTTTCGACAAGGCTATAGAAGGCTTCGTCATGTTCGCGCTGAATCAGGGCGAGGTCTGCACCTGCCCGTCCCGCGCCATGATCCAGGAATCCATCTACGACCGGTTCATGGACAAGGCGCTGAGTCGCGTGGCCGCGATCAAGATGGGACACCCCCTCGACACCGACACCATGATGGGTGCCCAGGCCAGCAACGACCAACTGGAGAAAATTCTTTCCTACATCGACATCGGCAAAAAAGAAGGAGCCGAGCTGCTCTGCGGCGGCAAGCGCAAGATACAAGGTGGCGAGCTGGCGGAAGGCTACTATGTGGAACCCACCGTTTTCGCGGGCCACAACAAGATGCGAATCTTCCAGGAAGAAATCTTTGGCCCCGTGCTTTCCGTAACCACCTTCAAGGATGAAGCCGAAGCCGTGGCCATCGCCAACGACACGCTATACGGCTTGGGTGCCGGGGTATGGACCCGCGACATGAACCGGGCTTATCGTTTCGGGCGCGGCATCAAGGCCGGACGGGTCTGGACGAACTGCTATCACGCCTATCCCGCCCATGCGGCCTTCGGCGGCTACAAGCAGTCCGGAATTGGTCGAGAAACCCATAAAATGATGCTCGATCACTACCAGCAAACCAAAAACCTGCTGGTCAGCTACGCGCCCAGCAAGCTGGGTTTCTTCTGATCCATTTCCTTAATTATTGTAAGGAGCGCCGGGCAAACCGTTTGCCCGGCAAACCGACCATGGCCAATCGCATAGATATCACGCCGGCGGCGGAAGCCCTTGTTGGCATGCTGCGTGGCAAATACGGTAAGTTAATGTTTCATCAATCTGGTGGCTGCTGTGATGGCAGCACTCCCATGTGCTACCCGCGTGATGAATTCATGCTGGGAGACGCCGACGTCTTCCTCGGCTGGGTGGCGGGCGAGCCTTTTTACATGGGAGCCGCTCAGTTCGAATTCTGGGAACATACCCATTTAACCTTGGATGTGGTCGAAGGACGCGGCGCGGGTTTTACCCTGGAAGCGCCGGAGGGTTATCGATTTGTCATCCGCTCGCGCCTGTACTCCGACGAGGAGTGGGAGGAATTACGCCACCGACCGGTGCCGAAGGGCCGCCAGCACGGAGGAGAGAGCTGCTGATCGTCGGGGTCGGCGCACGCAAACCTCTTGTGTTTGATGTGGATGTCAAATTCTTCCAGCAATTTATTATCCAGGGAGATGGTCGCGCGACCCATGAAGCCTCCTCGCTTTACGACGGGTTTCCTCTAGCATAGCGACCATCAGATTGGGAGTTGACAAGGGCGGCTTTGCGCGCTTTTTTATGATAAATTAAAAAATATTCATACCGCTTACCGGGAGGTTTCATGTTCGCTCAATCCAGGTTCACGGTTCTTGCCTTGGTCGCCACGTTGGTCGCGCCGAGCCTCGTCCAGGCCCATTTCCAGCAATTGCTCCCCTCCACGGACATCGTCCCCGAACAGGGCGACCGCACCGTCAAGCTTTCGGCGGCGTTCACTCACCCGATGGAGGGCGGCCCGACCATGAACATGGGTCAGCCGGCGCAATTTGGAGTCCTGGTCGATGGCAAGAAGATCGATCTCAAGGCGTCCCTGATCGCCAGGGAGATCGACGGCAAGAAAGCGTTCGAGGCGGTCTACCCGATCAAGCAACCGGGCGATTACATCTTCTATCTCGAGCCCGCTCCCTACTGGGAGCCGGCGGAGAAACATTTCATCGTCCACTACGCCAAGGTGGTGGTGGATTTCGGCTCGGGCAAGGGGTGGGACAAGCGGGTCGGCCTGCCGGTGGAAATCGAGCCCCTCACCCGTCCCTATGGGCTGTGGACCGGCAACGTCTTCCGGGGATTGGCGCGCAAGGACGGCAAACCCCTGCCGTTCGCCCGCGTGGAAATCGAATGGGTCAACGACGGCTCGGTCAAGGCGCCCGCCGATCCCTTCGTCACGCAAGAGGTCAAGACCGACGCCAACGGCGTGTTCGCCTACGCCATGCCCAGGGCGGGCTGGTGGGGCTTCAACGTCCTCGTCGATGGCAAGATCAAGGGACCCGACGGCCAACCCGCCGCCGCCGAGCTGGGTGGCACCCTCTGGGTCAAGACCGTCGATATGAAATAAGGCGGGAAACGCGGTCCCGCTCCTGCTTGGGAGAGTCGCATGGCGCATATTCCCGACGGCGTGCTGTCCGCCCCCGTCCTCGTGGCGGGCGCCGCGGTGTCCCTGGCCGGCTGCGCTTGTGGTCTCCGGCGCTTGGAAGCCGAACGTATCCCCCAGGTGGCCGTGCTCTCGGCGGTGTTCTTCGTCGCCGCGCTGGTGCACTTCCCGGTCGGGCCGTCGTCCGTCCACCTGATCCTCAACGGCCTGACCGGCATCGTGCTGGGCTGGGCGGCTTTTCCCGCCATCCTGGTGGCGCTTCTGCTGCAGGCGGTGTTGTTCGGCTTCGGCGGCCTGATAGTGCTAGGCGTCAACGTCGCGAACATGGCCCTGCCGGCGGTGTCGTGCGGCGCGCTGTTCTTCGCCGTGGCCCGCTCCGGACACCGCCGCCGGACGATAGTGGCGGCCGGCCTGGCGGGTGGGCTCGGGGTGGTGCTGACGGCCCTGCTGGTGGCGCTCGCGCTCGCCCTGTCCGGCCGGGAGTTCGCCGCCGCCGCCAAGCTGGTGGTATTCACCCATATTCCGGTGGCGGCGATCGAAGTCGTCTTCACCGCCGCCGTCATCGGCCTGCTGCTGCGCGTCAAGCCCGAGTTCCTGGGCTTGCCTTGCGCCGGGGAAAGAAGGGATGGGTAATCGCATCCTCGTACATGCCTTGCTCGCCGCCGGTCTGAGCGTCGCGGTCGGACCCGCCTGGGCCCACAAGCTGAAAGCGTTCGCCACCGCCGAGGGCGCGACCCTGGTGGGTTACGCCTATTTCAGTTCAGGCGGACGGCCCCGTCAGGCATCGGTCACGGTGACCGACGCCGAAGGTGGGGTGCTCGCCACCACCATCACGGACGACGAGGGCAACTTCCGCGTCGAGGCGAAGCGCCGGATCGACCACCGGATTACCGTGGACGGCGGCGATGGCCACGCCGCGACGTATACGGTGACGGCGTCCGAACTGCCGGATACCCTCCCCACTGGCGGCGGACGGCCCGCCGCGCCGGTTTCGGTCGCGACCGTTCCCACCGATCCTCCCACCGAGGTGGCCTCGCTCGCCGTGGATGCCGGCTTGCGCGCCTTCATCGACCAGAGCGTTTCCCGGCAAATTCGCCCCCTGCGCGAGCAGATCGACGCCTATCAGGAAAAAATCGGGTGGCACGACGTGCTGGGTGGCATCGGCTACATTATCGGCCTCGGCGGCCTGGCCTTCGGGTTGTCCGAACGCCGGCGCCGGACGGACTCCCCGCCACCGGCCGGGGCGCGGAGGAGCAGCCCATGAATTCGTATGCATCGACCGACACGATCGCCAGTCCGGCGGACTGCCGCCATCAGCCAGCCGCCTGTTTTTCGACCGGGACGCGGGAGAAAGAGCGCGAACCGGTGCTGAAAACCATCGACTCGAGCCTGCGGCTGGTGGCCTGCGGCGGCTTTGCCCTGGTGGTGGTTGGATTGGCTCAACTTCCCGCGCTGCTGGCGGCTCTGACGCTGGCCGGGTTCGCCGCCGTCATGGCGCGGCTGGAATCCGCCCCGACCCTGCGGCGCATGGCGGCGCTCGACGGCTTCATGCTGTTCGTCCTGCTGTTCCTGCCCTTCACCGTGCCGGGCGAGGTGGTGTTCTCGCTCGGCGGCAGCGCCGCCAGCCGCGAAGGCGCGTTGCGCGCCGTCGAAATCCTGCTGAAATCCAACGCCGTCGTGTTGATGATCCTGGCCCTGCTGGGCTCGATGGAACTGGTGGAACTGGGCCACGCCATGGCGCGGTTGCGGCTGCCCGCCAAGTTCGTGCAACTGTTCCTTTTCACCGTGCGCTACCTTGCGGTGCTGGGTCGCGAATACCGCCGCTTGCGCGTGGCGATGAAGGCCCGCGGCTTCCGCATGCGTTGCGACCTCCATACCTGGCGCAGCGTCGGTTACCTGTTCGGGATGTTGTTGGTGCACAGCATCGAACGTTCCGAGCGTATCCTGGCCGCGATGCGCTGTCGCGGCTTCCAGGGGCGTTTCCCCCCGCCGACCGAAATGCGGATGGTGGGTCGGGGCGACTATGCGTTCGCCGGACTGGCGGTCGTGGCTTGCTGCGCCCTGATGGTGCTGGAGCGTCTGTGAGCGAACCGCTGTTCCGGCTGTCCGACATCCGCTTCGCCTACGATCCCGAGCGGCCGGTGCTGGCCGGCGCCCATTTCACCCTGCGCGTCGGCGAGCGGGTGGCGCTGACCGGTCCTAACGGCGCCGGGAAGACGACCTTGTTCCATCTGATGGTGGGACTGTTGAAGGCGCAGGCGGGCACGGTGGAAGCCTTCGGACGTCCTCGCCTCCGCGAGAGGGATTTCGCGGACGTGCGTCCCCGGGCGGGCCTGTTGTTCCAGGACCCCGACGATCAACTGTTCTGCCCCACCGTGGCCGAGGATGTCGCCTTCGGGCCGCTCAATCTCGGCAAGAGCGCGGCCGAGGCCAGGATCGCCGTTCGCCGCGCCCTCGCCGCGCTGGGTCTGGAGGGGTTCGAGCATCGCGTCACCCACAAGCTGTCGGGGGGCCAGCGGCGTCTCGTCTCCTTGGCCACCGTGCTCGCCATGGACCCCGAGGTGTTGCTGCTCGACGAACCGACCAACGCGCTCGATGCCGAAACGCGCGAGCGCCTGATCGCCATCCTCGACGGTTTGCCCCAGGCCATGGTGGTCATCTCCCACGACGAGGATTTCCTCGCCCGCGTCGCCCGCCGCCGCGTGCGCCTGGAACAGGGTCGGCTGGTGGAGGGGTAGACCAGGAATTCATGGATGCGCTTAAACCAGGCGCGGACGCCACTCCGGTCATTCTCGCCGAAGATCTGACCCGCCGCTTCGGTGATTTCGTCGCCGTCGACCATATTCGAGTAACCGTCCAACCCGGCGAAGTATTCGGTTTGCTGGGCGCCAACGGCGCCGGCAAGACCACCGCCATCCGCATGTTGTGCGGGATGTTGCCGCCGACCGCCGGCCGGATTCAGGTGGCGGGGGTGGACATGGCGCGGCACGCGCGCCGCGCCCGTGGTCGGATCGGCTACGTCGCCCAGCGTTTCTCCTTGTACGGCGATCTGACCGTGCTGGAAAATCTCAGGCTGCAAGCGGGCCTGTACGGCTTGACCGGCGTCCGCCGGCAAGAACGGATGGAATTGACGCTGCGGCTGCTGAATCTGAGCGAGCACCGTGGTGCCATGGCCGGCGCTCTGCCATTGGGTTACAAGCAGCGGCTGGGACTGGCGGCGGCGCTGCTGCACGAGCCGCGAGTGCTGTTTCTGGACGAGCCGACCTCGGGCGTCGATCCGCTGGCCCGCCAGCGGTTCTGGGAACTGATTTACGGGCTGGCCGACGGTGGCATCGGCATTCTGGTGACCACGCATTACATGGACGAAGCGTTGTTCTGCGATCGGCTGGCGCTGATGCAGGCCGGCCGCATCGTGGCCGAGGGTACGCCGGAAGCCCTGCTGCGCCGGTCGTTGCCGACGCCGATCCTGGAGCTGGACAGCCCCGATGCCGTGGTCTTCGAGCGGCTGGCGCGGGATTGGCCCGAAGTGCGCGAAGTGATTCCCCATGCCGGGCAGTTGCGAATTCGCCTGCACGCCGGGACCGAACCGGCGGCGTTGCGGGCGCGCATCGATGCGGTCGCGGCGGAACACCATCTGTCCGTCGCGGCCCTGCGTCCCGCCACGCCGGAACTGGAGGATGTGTTCGTCGCGGTGCTGGAGGAGAACGAAAGATGAACGGACGGCATGTTCGGGCCATCGCCCGCAAGGAAGTCTGGCATCTGCTGCGCGATCCGCGCAGTCTGGCGCTGATTCTGCTCATGCCGAGCATGTTGCTGTTCCTGTTCGGCTATGCCATCCGTCTGGACTTGTACGAAGCGCCCATCGCCATCGTCCAGGAATCCCGCGATGCCGCCACCGAAGAGTTGGCGGCTCATTTCGACGCCAGCCGGGCCTTCAAGGTGGTGCTGCGCGCCAACGACCGCCGGGAAGCCGCCATGGCCTTGCAGCGGGGGAAAATTTGGGCGGCGCTGGTGTTTCCGCCCGATTACGCCCGGCGGCTGGAACGCGGCGATGCCCGGATTCAACTGCTGCTGGACGGGGTGGACGCCAATACCGCCCGGCTGCTGCGCAACACCGCGCTGGTGCTGGTGAACGACGATCTGCTGCGCCGGGGCGGCCAGCCGCCGATCCGCATCGAGGACCGCACCTGGTTCAACGAAACCAAGGAAAGCCGGCTGGCGATCATCCCCGGCGTGATCGCCATGGTGATGGCGGTGATCGGGGCCATGATGACCTCGCTGACCATCGCCCGGGAAATGGAACTGGGCAATCTGGTGATGCTGCGCACGACGCCGCTGACCCGCCGCGAATTCCTGCTGGGCAAGCTGCTGCCCTATCTGTTCATCGGCCTGCTCGATCTGGCGGTCGCGGTCGCGGTCGCGGTGTGGGTGTTCGGCGTGCCGTTGCGCGGTTCCCTGCCGGCGTTGTTGCTGTTGTCCATGCTGTTTCTGCTGGTGGTGATGCTGCAAGGCGCGCTGATTTCGATCAACGCCGGCAATCAGCTCCTGGCCAGCCAGATGGCCATGGTCAGCACTTTCCTGCCGGCCTTTCTGCTGTCGGGGTTCATTTTCGCCATCGAGAACATGCCGGTGGCGCTACAATATCTCACCCTGGTGATTCCGGCCCGTTATTACATCGCGCTGTCGCGCGCCATCTTTCTCAAGGGCATTACGCCCCTGCTGCTCTGGACCCAGATCGCCGCGCTGTTGCTGATCGCCCTGGTGATGCTACGGTTGACCTTGACCCAATCCAAAAAACTGGGGTTGTTGCCGTGAACGAGACTTGTCCCCAGCCCCTCTCCGCTTGCGGGGAGAGGGGAGCGCGCGGTTGCCCGTGAACCCGGTGCGAGCCAGCCTGGTCCGATTGCGGGTCCTCCTGGGCAAGGAGTTTCTGCAACTGCTGCGCGATCCCCGCATGCGGTTCTTCATGGTGGTGCCGCCGCTGTTTCAGTTGATGGCGTTCGGCTACGCGGCCAGCTTCGATGTCCGCCACGCCGAAATCGCGGTGGTGGATCAGGCGCGAACGCCGATCACTCGCGATCTGCTGGCGGCGGTGACGGCGACGGGCAGCTTCACCCTGCACTACGTTCCGGACATGGCTGCGGCTGCGGCGGCCATGGATCGCGGCGAGATCCGCGCCATCCTGCGGTTCGGCCCGAATTTCGAGTCGGAGCGGGTGGCTCAAATCGTATCGGATGGCTCCGATTCCAACAGCGCCCAGATGATCACCGGTCAAATCAGCCAGACCTTGCAGCGAAGCGCCCGGCCGAGCGCCGGTTTCGATCCGCCGGTGCAAATCGAGGAACGGGCCTGGTTCAATGAAAATCTGGAGGACCGGCCGTATTTCGTGCCGGGAATCATCGCCACCATCGTGCTGATCACCACCGTGATTCTGACGGCGATGAGCGTGGTCCGCGAACGGGAATTCGGCACGCTGGAACGGTTGCTGGTGACGCCGGTTGCCCGGCTGGAATTCCTGCTGGGCAAGATGATTGCCGTCGCCGCCGTGGGGCTGTTCGACGTGGCGCTGATCAGCGCGATCGCGGTCGCATGGTTCGAGGTGCCGTTCCGGGCGAACGTGATCGGTCTCTTGATCGGTAGCCTGCTGTTTCTGATGAGTTCCCTGGGGATCGGTCTGCTGATTTCCAGCTATGCGGAAACCCAGCAGCAGGCGATGTTGCTGGCGTTCTTCATCATCCAGCCGATGGTGGTGCTGTCGGGTTTCGCCTTCCCCATCCAGAACATGCCGGAAGGCGTGCAATGGCTCACCTGGCTGGACCCGCTGCGCTATTACCTGGTGGTGATCCGCGACGTGTTTCTGAAGGGCAGCGATATCGGCGCGCACGGCTTCGAGTATGCGATGATGGCGTTATTGGGCGGCGGGGCGTTGTTGTTGAGTTTGGTCCGGGTCAAATAATGGGTTCCCCATCCCCTTGAGGGAAAGAGCGCGGGCAAATCGGGAGAAAACGCATGACGATTCATGTCAAATATTTCGCCAGCTTGCGCGACCGCCTGGGCAGATCCGGGGATCGGCTGGAGGTCGACCGTGAGTTGACGGTCGCGGGCGTATGGACGACGTTGTGGCCCGACACGCCCTTGCCGCCGAACACGCTGGCGGCGGTGAACATGGAATACGCCGAACCGACGCAAAGCGTGCGCGACGGCGACGAGGTGGCGTTTTTTCCGCCGGTGACGGGAGGGTAGGGGATGCGGATCGACCTCCGGGACGAACCTTTCGAGCCCCTGGCGGAACTGGGGTGTTATCAGGCCGGTCTCGACGAGCGCCTCGGTGGCCGGTATGGCGCGATGGCGATCTTCATCGGCACCATGCGCGACGAAAATGAAGGCGATCCGGTACGCGGGATGACGCTGGAGCACTATCCCGGCATGACCGAGCGGCATTTGGAGCGGATCGTCGAAACCGCTTGCCGGGAATGGCCGCTGCTGGATGCGTTGGTAATTCATCGGATCGGCGAATTGCGCCCGAACGATTCCATCGTGCTGGTGGCGACATGGTCGGGACACCGGGCTGCGGCATTTGCCGCCTGTCGGTTCATCATGGAGGAACTCAAGTCGAAGGCGCCGTTCTGGAAGCGCGAGGACACCGTCGCCGGCTCGCGCTGGGTGAAGCACAACACCCCCGGTTGAACGAACCGGTCTGGTGGAGGTGCGTTACGGTGGGTGATCGGCTATGCTGCGCCGATGAACCCACACGACCCAAAATCGCTGATTGCCGCCCGGTTCCGGGGATTTCTGCCGGTGGTCGTGGATGTGGAGACCGGCGGCATCAACGCTCAGACCGACGCCCTGCTGGAAATCGCCGCCGTCATCCTGCGCATGGACTGGCAGGGCAACCTGCTTCCCGCCGGCACCCTGGCCCATCACGTTCAGCCGTTCCCCGGCGCGCGGCTGGATCCCGCCTCGATGGCCGTGAACGGCATCGATCCCGACCATCCCTTCCGCTTCGCGGTGCCGGAAGGCGAGGCCCTGAGCGCCATTTTTCGCGAGGTGCGCCGGGAAATGCGGGAAAGCGGCTGCACCCGCGCCGTTCTGGTCGGCCACAACGCCTTCTTCGACCTGGCGTTTCTGAACGCGGCGGCAACCCGCGCCCAAGTCAAGCGCAATCCCTTCCATCCCTTCAGCAGTTTCGACACCGTCACGCTCGCCGGCTTGGCCTACGGCCAGACCGTGCTGGCCCGCGCGCTGCAGGCGGCGGGCATTCCGTGGAACGAACGCGAGGCGCATTCGGCGATTTACGACGCCGAGCGCACGGCCGAACTGTTCTGTCAGATCGTCAACCGCTGGAAGGATATGGGTGGTTGGAAGGCGGAAGACGATTAACAACCGATACAGACAGACGGTTGTGAATCAATCAAACATTATTCAGAAATAAAATCGTTAATCCCCCCTTGACTTCGCCGCATGCGGCAAGCTAATAAATCGTAAGCTCGACGTCATTGCGTATCGAGTACTCCACATTAATCCTAATGTATTTTTGTTGGGGTGCGCGCGCGATAGGTCGAATTCGTTTTGGCAAGCATGGCAGGGGTGTATATGTGGAATTTTCTGGTTGGTATCCTGTGTGCGTTTTTGCTGCTGGTTTCTCCGTGGGCACGGTCGGCATCATCCGCTGATCGGGGAAGCAACTCGGACAAGGTTGCGCTGACCGGCCACGTTTTGCCGGCGCTGTCGGCGGCTCAGCCGATCGTCACCACCATGGCGGCTCCCCTCGCCGCGGAACCCTTGACGCTGACCGTCGTGCTGCGGCGCTCCGACCCGGCGGGTTTCGAGAACTATCTGCGCGACGTCTACGACCCGCAATCCCCCCAATACCGCAAGTTCCTGAATCCGGAAGAAGTTTCCAAGCAGTTCGGACCCAGCCAGGCCGATTACGACGCCGTTCGCACGTACTTCGAGCAGCAGGGATTCACGGTCGCCGAAGGGTCGGAAAACCGGATGACGCTGACAATTTCAGGAACGCGGGCGACGGTGAAAAGCGCTTTGGGTGTAACCATTAACGACTACCAGCTTGGCGAAAGGAAATTCCACGCAAACGATGGCGATCCGTCCTTACCGAAAAGTTTGGCCTCGCGTGTGGAAGCGGTTGTCGGTTTCTCCAACCTTGCGACGCCACAGCCCATGAACGAGGCGCTTCCGAGTAACGATGCCGCCCGAGCGCTTTGGTATGGACTCTGTATGAATGCCGCCATCAATGGAGGATCGTCTGCGTTGACCGGCGCTCTCGGAATTTTTGTTCCATTTATAATACCCGAATTAACCATCATTAATCTCATATTATTCGTTGGCCCAACTTTGGATTTTCTTCCACCTTACCTGCAAAACACCAATGCCTATAGCCTCATGCCGCAATATTTTCGGTGTGTGAATGATTACAATCTCACGCATGGCTATGGCGTTATACCTGGCTTTGGTACCACCGCCAATCCATTGAGTGTCAGCAGGCAGCCGAGTGCTGGTGTTTCACCACCACCTCCGGCGTGGCAGGGTGCGGACGGTACCGGACAAACCGTGGGTTTGCTCGAATTCGATACTTTCAAATTAAGTGACGTCAGCGACTACATCAGACTTATGGGGTTGTCGCCCAATGCTATTAACAATCTCAGTCAGGTTCATGTCAACGGCGGCGCGACTCCGGGTCCGGATCAGTCTGAAGTTTTGCTCAATATCGCCAACGTCATGACCGGGGCGCCGGGTGCGAAAATTGTCGTCTACGATGCGCCATTCACGGGTCCCAATACCAGTTTTCAGGCGCTTTTCAACGCGATGATCAACGGTGGTGTGAACATCATCAGCAACAGTTGGGGTTACTGCGAAGATCAGACAACTTTGGCCGATGTCCAGAGCATCGATACCATTCTACAAAGCGCCGCCGCTTCCGGGATCAGCGTGTTTACGGCCAGTGGCGATACCGGTAGCACTTGTCTGAACGGCAGCCCGAACACGGCCACGGTTCCCGCCAGTTCCCCGCATATCACAGCGGTAGGTGGCACATCGCTAACCGTCGGTCCGGGATTTACCTATGTGGGCGAAACCTGGTGGGACGGGAGTAGCAGCACTCCGCCTACTGGCCAGGGTGGTTTCGGCGTGAGCCGTTTCTTCAGTCGCCCAAGCTATCAGGATGGGATCAACCCCTCGGCAATGCGTTCCTTGCCTGATGTATCCGCCAACGCCGACCCTGCAAAGGGCGTCTTTATTTGTCAAGCAAGCGATGGAGGTTGTCCAACCGGGAAATTTTACGGTGGCACGAGTAGCTCCGCGCCGACATGGGCGGCCTTTGCAGCCTTGCTGAATCAGACGCAAGGAAGCAATCTTGGATTCTTGAACCCTTTAATTTACCCGTTTGCCAATACGGATGCGTTTCATAACGGGGCATCCATGGGTAGCGACTTTGCACATGTCGGACTGGGCTCACCGAATCTTGCTCTTCTGCATCAACGGTTGACCGGACAGACAACGGGACCTGTCAGTACGGCGGTTTCTTATGTCAAGGCATATCTGCCCACAACTTACGCGGTTCCCGATATTGTGAATCTGCCTCTGCCGAATTTCGCCGATGGAACTTCCCCGAGCTACGTTGTCGTTACCCTGGCCGATGCGAATGGAAATGTCGTTGCCGGGAAGACCGTAACGCTTGCGGCAAACGCGGGTAGTCATGCGGTCATTACCCCAGCCAGTGGCGTGTCGTCGATCGATCATGGCGCGGTCGTGTTTACCGTGACCGACGCGACCATCGAGACGGTCATCTTTACGGCGACGGTCACGACGGATAGCGTTACGCTGACGGAAACGCCTCAGATCGTCTTTGGCCCCCCACTTGCGGCTGCGGGCGGCATCAGCGCCAACCCCACCAGCGTGTCAAACAACGGCACGAGCACGACCACCATCACGGTGACGCTCAAGGATGCCCAGAATCGTCCCAGCCCCGGCAAGCTGATCACGCTGTCACAGGGTAGTGGCCACTCGGTCATTACCGGGCCGAGCCCGAGCGTCACCGACGTCAATGGCCAGATCCAGTTCGTCGCGACCAACCAGTTCAGCGAGACCGTGATTTACACGGCGGTGGACGTGACCGACGGCAACCTGCCGGTGCCCGGCAGCGCGAGCGTGACGTTCAATGGTTCCGTCAATCAGTCCTGCGTCGGCGCTCCGCCGACCGGGGCGAACGGCTACGTCCTGACGCCCTTCGCCAACGGTTTCTTTGCACAGAACTTCTTCTTCGGCAACGTCAACTGGGGTGGTTGTCCGGGGGCATCGAATCCGGCTTTCGATACGACCGGATCAGTGTTCATTGCCAATTTTCGGACGGGTGGACTCTACAGGATGGGTAGCCAAGGCGGAGTGGCCTCCAACGAGCTATCAAACTTGGGGCAAACGCTAGGGCAACCGGTCTTTGGCAAGGACGGTCGGTTGTACGCCACCCATGGCGCGACGAGCAGTGGCCCGGGCGACATTGTCGAGATCGATCCCGTGACCGGTGCCCAACTGAGGGTCGTCGTCGCCAACCTGACTTGCCCCAACGGCCTTTCCGTCGACCCGCTGAGCGGCGATTTATTCTTCGACAACTCCTGCGACGGGGGGAACTTGAACAATCCAGACCTTTTCCGCGTGAATCCAAGCAGTGCCAACCCAACGGTAGTGGTTTACGCCACCTTACCCACCACGAGGGGAAACGGAGCCATTTCGTTCGCGCCGGACGGCACGATCTATGTGGTCACCAACTATTTCACTTATCCGAATGCTCCGGTCGTCCGGATAGATGGCACCAACAAGCCCTCGCCGACGATCACCCCGCTCGGCCTGAACGCACTTTATTGGGTCACCGTCGGCGAGGTTAATCCGGACGGATCGGCGAAGTCGTTGATCGTGCTCTCGGGGACCGATCCCAATTTCGCGCTCGCTCTGGTGGACATCACCACCAATCCGTTCACCTCGACTCCCTTGACCAACGGCGCCATCGGGTCTGGCGTCATCGGCCCGGATGGCTGTCTCTACGCCAGCGCCAGCGACGCCGTGTACAAACTGGCGCCCAGCGCGGGCGGTTGCGGGTTTGCCACGACTAATCCGTCGCCGGCCCTGATCCTGTCACCGGCGACGGTTTCACCCAACCCCGCCCAGGGATCGCAGCAAACGATGACGGCTGAATTCGTCAACCTGGCCGTCCCGGCTGACACGCCGGTGTTTTTCAACATCAACGGTGCGAATTGGCAAAGCCAACTTGCTCGTACTGACGCCAGCGGCAAGGCGACGTTCAGCTACACCGGCACCTATGCCGGCTCCGACACCGTGGTTGCCAGCGCCACCGTCGGCACGTCGAACTTCACCTCGAACCCGGCGCGCCTGACTTGGGGTGCCGGCAAGCACACCACCTTCCTGAGCTTGAACACCAGCCCGGCGAGTTCCACCGCCGGGACGCCGGTGACGCTTGTCGGGGGTCTGTTCGATGTTTCGGCCAACCCCAACGCCGCGATCGCCGGCGCGTCGATCCAGTTCGGGGTCGGTGGCCAGTCGTGCAACGGCACCACCAATGCGAGCGGCATCGCAAGCTGTACCGTGACCTTACCCACGGCGGGATCGTTCACCTTGACCGCGAATTTTGCCGGCGATGCCGGACGGCTGGCGTCCTCGGCCTCGCAGTCGTTCTTCGTGACCGCCCCGGTTACGGCGCCACCGCCCTGCTATACCGGCTCCTTGTCGGGCGGCGGGCAAGCAACCGCCTGCCTCACCGGCGCGCCGCCGGCCTGTCAGCTCGTCAACCCGACTTTCGTCCCGGTCGCGAGCACCGGAGTCGCGCCGCCAGCGGGGATCGAGATTCCCTATGGCCTGTTCCAATTTACGGCGACCGGTTGCGGGGACTCCATCACCTTGTCGCTGACCTATCCAGCCGCGCTGCCGGCCAACACGAGCTATTGGAAGTTCGGGCCCACCACCGGTCAGGCCGCGCACTGGTATCCTCTTGCGGCGACGGTCAAAGGCAGCACGCTCGCGGTCACCCTGACCGATGGCGGTGCCGGCGACAGCGATTTGCGGAAGAATGGCAGCATCGTCGATCCGGGGGGGGCGGGCTATGCGGCTATCGATATTCCCACCCTGGACGAGTGGTGGCTGGCGGTCCTCGCGCTGCTGATGGCCACCCTCGGCGCGGCGGCTCTGCAAATGCGGCAGGTCCGGCGGTTATAGCGCGAGAGACCAGACCGATAATGCGCCGTGGGGCGGAGCGCGTTCATCGCCCCCGGCGCGGCTTTCCAGAAGCGGTTTCGTGCGGCCTTTTCAGCCCAGGAAATAATCGCCCTCACCTTAACCCCTCGACCGCTTGCGGCCGAGGGGTTCCAATACACGTCTGAGAAGCTGTCCAAAAACTAACTGTTTGATTTTTTTGCTGGGTGCGCGGGCTTCCAGCCCGCTTTTGGCTTCTCCAGCGGGCTGGAAGCCCGCGCACCCAGGGAATTTTGCTTAAAAATCAATTCGGGGTTTTTCGACAGTCTCTGAGAGGCGTTTTTGTACAGCCTCTGGTGAGCCAAGTCGTTGAAGAAATCCCTCACCCCCAACCCCTCTCCCGGAGGGAGAGGGGAGTTTTTGTACGGCGTCTAAGCCGCGGCCTCGAAATCATACGGCAGCGGTTCCAGCCGGAGTTTCGGGCCGCTGGCGTCGCCGAGTTGCAGCGCGCCATGCTCCGCGCACTCGATCAGCGCCACCGCCAGCACCGCGTAGCCGCCGCCGGGATGGCGGCAGGCGTCGGCCAGTCGACCGGCGCTCTGACTGGCGTCGGCCTGCGGCGAGAACAGCGGATCGCCGGGGCGGGGCGGGGCGGCGGTGTCCACCCGGGCCAGGTACATCCGCCGCTTCAACTTGCCGAGATAGTGGGTGCGCGCCACCACCTCCTGGCCGGTGTAACAGCCTTTTTGAAAACTGATTCCGTCCAACCGTTGCAGGTTGAGCATCTGCGGCACGAACGCTTCCACGGTTTCGGGGTGGACCGCCGGTGTCCCGGCCAGGATGTCCAACAGCCGCCATGGCTCGCTACCACCGAAAGCAACCTCGGGAGCCAGCGCCGTCCAGATCGCCGCGAGCGCCGATGCCGGGCCGTGCAGCTCGAAGCGTATCGCAGGTCCGGGAAGGCGGATCAGGGTGACATCCTGCCCGTCGGACATGGTGGCGCGAATAACCGCGTTCGCCGCTTCCGGGACGGCGCCCAGGAGGTTCGTCAGCAGGGTAGCCGCGTTTGATCCCGCAACCCCGATTCGCGCCAGGGTATCGCTGGCATCCTCCAGCGCGATCCTGGCTCGCAGCACGTACTTGCGCAGTCGGTTCAACGTCGGCTCCACCAGCCCGCGCGGCAACTCCAGATAGCGGTCGTCACCGCGCTGGAACAGCCGGATGCAGGCCAGCGCCCGGCCCTTGGGCGAGCAGTACGCGCCGAGCAGACTAAGGTCCGGCGTGACCTGCCGGACATCGCAGGTCAATTGACCTTGCAGGAACGGTTCGGCCTCCGGGCCACGCGCGGCGATCAAACCCAAGTGGGATAAATCGCAGCAGATCGTTTCTTCGAGGGCCGCGCGCAGTTCCCGCTCCGGCTGGCCGAAGTGCGATGTCTGGCCGTGCTCGAACACAGCGCCGGCCCCTTTGAGAAAATCGTTCCATTCCGCATTCATGATATTGAATCCTCTAAATATTTTACACCATGGACACAACGTCCCGCGGCAGGGATTTAGCCCTTGAAGATGTGCGGGTTCATTGCGTTCGAGGGCCATGAGCGGCATAATACCGCGCGATAACAAACCGGGGGACACGCCGCCGCAAGGGCAGTTTTCCGCCGCTCCCCGGGTGTCCCCCTCAACCAGCGGGACCGGGATGGTCGACCACCTCCATCCCTTCCAACAAGAGAATATTGATGAACGAGAACGACCAGCAGCCGTTGCCGCCACCCGCCACGCCTCCCGACCCATCGCCGGATACCGAACCACCCAAGAGACCCAAGGAATTCGGTGGTCCCAAGGGTCCCGAACCCACCCGCTACGGCGATTGGGAAAAAGCGGGGCGCTGCATCGATTTCTGACCCGCCGCTCCCCAGCCAGCACCGCCCGAACCCCAGTTCCAGCATTCCGGTTACCCGTTTCCAGATTTCCAGGAAATTCGTGCGGCATTTGGTATGCTGTGCATCGCACAAAACGAAGATAATGTTGTTCGCCACTGCGTAACGAGGAGAAACGTATGTCCGCCAATAAACGGCCGTTATCGCCGTTCATGATCGGCCCTTACTACAAACCACAAATGACCTCGATCCTGTCCATCACCCACCGCGCCACCGGCGCCGGGCTGGTGGTCGGCACGCTGCTGCTGGTGTACTGGCTGGCGGCGGCCGCGCTTGGCCCCGAAGCCTACGAGCACGCTCAAGCGGTGCTAGGTTCGATGCTGGGGCAACTGTTTCTGTTCCTGTGGACCTGGGCGCTGTTTTATCACATGGCCAACGGCATCCGGCACCTGTTCTGGGACGCCGGCTATGGCTTCGAACTGGATGAGGCCACCAAGTCCGGCTGGTGGGTGGTGTGGTCCTCCATCATCCTGACCTTCCTGTGCTGGCTGATCGCCGCGCCCTGAGGAGAAACATCATGAGCATTCGTACTCCGCTCGCCCATGTTCGTGGCTTGGGCACCGCCAAAGACGGTACCCACCATTGGTGGTTGCAGCGCGTCACCTCCGTCGCCCTGGTGCCGCTGATGCTGTGGTTCGTCATTTCCCTGTTGTCGGTGTCCCGCGCCGACTACGAGACGTTTCAGCACTGGCTGAGCCATCCGATCAATGCCGGCCTGATGATCGCCCTGATTCTGGCGGTGTTCTATCACGCCAGCCTGGGCATGCAGGTCATCTACGAAGATTACGTTCGGCCTGAAGGGTCCAAGGTTGTCGCGGTGCTGGTCACGCAGATCGTGCTGTTTCTGCTGGGCGCCATTTCCATCGTCGCCGTGCTCAAGGTCGCACTGGCCTGACGCCCACCACCGGAGGCTGAGGTTTCATGTCCAACGCATACAAACTCATTCATCATAACTACGATGTGGTCGTGGTCGGCGCCGGCGGAGCCGGGTTGCGCGCCACTTTCGGCATGGCCCAGAAAGGTCTGAAGACGGCCTGCCTGACCAAGGTGTTCCCCACCCGCAGCCACACCGTGGCGGCCCAGGGCGGGATGTCGGCGGCACTCGCCAACATGGGCCAGGATCTGTGGCAATGGCACATGTACGACACCGTCAAGGGTTCCGACTGGCTCGGCGACCAGGACGCCATCGAGTACATGTGCCGCGAGGCGGTTCCCGCGGTCATCGAGCTGGAGCATTACGGCGTCCCGTTCTCCCGCACCGAGGAAGGCAAGATTTACCAGCGGCCGTTCGGCGGAATGACCACCAACTACGGCGAGGGCATCGCCCAGCGCACCTGCGCCGCCGCCGACCGCACCGGTCACGCCATCCTGCACACCCTGTATCAGCAGGCGCTCAAGCACGACGCCGAATTTTTCATCGAATACTTCGCGCTCGATCTGATCATGGACGACGGCGGCGCCTGCCGCGGGGTAGTGGCCTGGGATCTGAGCGAAGGCACGCTGCACGTCTTCCGCGCCCACCAAACCGTACTGGCCACCGGCGGTTATGGCCGCGCTTACTTCTCCGCCACCTCCGCCCACACCTGCACCGGCGACGGCAACGGCATGGTGCTGCGCGCCGGCCTGCCCTTGCAGGATATGGAATTCACCCAATTTCACCCGACCGGCATTTACGGTTCCGGCTGCCTGATGACCGAAGGCTGTCGCGGTGAAGGCGGCTATCTGACCAATTCCAACGGCGAGCGTTTCATGGAGCGTTACGCGCCGAACGCCAAGGATCTGGCTTCCCGCGACGTGGTCAGCCGCTCGATGACGATCGAGATCCGCGAAGGGCGCGGCGTCGGCGAGCACAAGGATCACATCTACCTGCACCTGGAACACCTGGGCGCCGACGTCATCAACGAACGGCTGCCGGGCATCGCCGAGACCGCCCGCATCTTCGCCGGCGTGGACGTGACCAAGGAACCGGCGCCGGTGCTGCCGACCGTGCATTACAACATGGGTGGCATCCCGACCAACTATCGCGGCGAAGTGGTCATCCTCAAGGATGGCAATCCCGATACGATCATCCCCGGCCTGATGGCCATCGGCGAGGCGGCCTGCGTGTCGGTGCACGGCGCCAACCGTCTGGGCTCCAACTCGCTGCTCGACATCGTGGTGTTCGGCCGCGCCGCCGCCATCCGTTGCGCCGAGCTGATCCAGCCCAACAGCCCGCACGGGGCGTTGCCGCAAGCCTCGGTGGACAGGATCGTGGCCCGCTTCGACGGGTTGCGCCACGCCAAGGGCGAAAATCCCACCGCCAGCCTGCGGATGCGGATGCAGCGGACCATGCAGAATCACGCGGCGGTGTTCCGCACCGGCGAGTCGATGGCCGAGGGCATCAAGCTGCTGGAAGACGTGTACGCCGGCTTCGAGCACATCGGCGTCAGCGACCGGGGCATGGTGTGGAATTCCGATCTGGTCGAGACGCTGGAACTGGACAATCTGCTGGGCTGCGCGATGGTCTCCATCAAATCGGCGATCAACCGGCCCGAGAGCCGTGGGGCGCACGCCCGCGAGGACTATCCGGACCGCAACGACGAGAACTGGATGAAACACACCCTGGCGTGGCTGGGTGCCAAGGGCGAGGTCACCATCGACTACCGTCCGGTTCACACCTACACCCTGACCAACGAGGTGGAATACATTCCGCCCAAGAAGCGCACGTACTAAGGGGACGCTGCCATGGCTCAATTCAAACTTCCGGCCAACTCCGTCATCGGCAAGGGCAAGACCTACTATGCCGGCACGGGCGCCAAGAACGTCAGGCGCTTTCAGATTTACCGCTGGGACCCGGACAGTGGCGAAAACCCGCGCATGGACACCTACGAGGTCGATCTGGCCGCCTGCGGCCCGATGGTGCTGGACGCCCTGCTCAAGATCAAGAACGAGGTCGACCCGACCCTGACCTTCCGGCGCTCCTGCCGCGAGGGCGTATGCGGTTCCTGCGCGATGAACATCGACGGCACCAACACCCTGGCGTGCACCAAGGCCATCGGCGATGTGTCCGGCGAGGTCAAGATCTACCCGCTGCCGCACATGGCGGTGGTGAAGGATCTGGTGCCGGATCTGACCCACTTCTACGCCCAGTACACCTCGATCAAACCCTGGTTGCAGTCGGCCACGCCGCCGCCGGAGCGCGAGCGCCTGCAATCCAAGGAGGACCGCGCCAAGCTGGACGGGCTGTACGAGTGCATCCTGTGCGCCTGCTGTTCCACGAGCTGTCCGAGCTACTGGTGGAACGGCGAACGCTACCTGGGTCCCTCGATCCTGCTGCAGGCATACCGCTGGATCGTGGACAGTCGCGACGAGTTCACCGGCGAGCGGCTGGACAACCTGGAAGACCCGTTCCGGCTGTATCGCTGCCACACCATCATGAACTGCACCAAGACCTGCCCGAAGAGTCTGAATCCCGCGAAGGCCATCGCGGAAATCAAGAAGCTGATGGTGGAACGGCGGTAAGCGCCGGTCTCGCCTCACTCCCAGCCCCTCTCTCCCTCACCCCCAACCCCTCTCCCGGAGGGAGAGGGGTGTGGATGGACGAGGGGCGTTTTTTTGCGGAGAACCGGACGATGGAAGAACAGATGGGCAAATTGCGCTGGCGCTGCCGGCGCGGGATGAAGGAACTGGATCTGCTGACGCTGGGCTATCTGGAGCGGCATTACCCGACCGCCTCGGCGGAGGAACAGCAGGCGTTCGCCGACCTGTTGGAACTGCAGGACCCGCTGCTGATGCGCTACCTGGTCGGGCGGGAAATGCCGGCGGATGCGACAACGGCCAGGGTGGTCGGCGTCATGCGGACCTTGCTGAATGAGGCGGGTGGTACTTGAGGTCGAACACATAACCGATTGGTGCGTATGTGGTAGCATCATTGCTGGTGAATGATGCCGGACCCCCGGCCTTGAAGCACTGATCGAAGGAGGCTGACATGACGGCGACGTCCTCAATCACGCCGGCGACGGGTTCCCGTCGCGACCCTCCCCCCTTGTCCCGCCAGTCGATTGTATACCCGGAGAGCGATGGCAAACCCATGGCGGACAACACCCGGCAATTTGATTGCATCGTGATGATCCAGGGTGGCTTGGCGGCGCTGTTTGCCGACCGCTCCGATGTCTTCGTCGCCGGTGATCTGCTGTGGTATCCGGTCGAGGGTAAACCCCACATCCGCGCCGCGCCGGACGCCATGGTGGTGTTCGGTCGCCCGCCGGGCCATCGGGGGTCCTACATCCAGCATGAAGAGGACCACATTGCGCCGCAGGTCGTATTCGAGGTTTTGTCGCCGGGCAATACGTCAGCGGAGATGCGCAGAAAGCTGGGCTTTTACGACCGCTACGGGGTAAAGGAGTACTACGAATACGATCCGGATCGGGGGACGCTCAAGGGCTGGGTGCGCCGGGATGGCCGGCTGGAGCCGCTTGGCTTGATGGAGGGGTGGGTCAGTCCGTTGCTGGGGATTCGGTTCGGCCTGGAGGGAACCGACCTGGCGCTCTACCATCCGGACGGGCAGCGGTTTGAGACGTTTGTCGAACAGGCGCGGCGCGCTAAAGCCGAACGCCAGCGCGCCGAGGCCGAACGGCAACGCGCCGAGGCCGAACGCCAGCGCGCCGAACGGTTGGCCGAACGGTTGCGACATCTGGGCGAGGACCCGGATTCGCTTTAATCCAGCTTCACGCCTGATTTCCCCGGCATCTATTTCGGCGAATGCGCGGCCACGCCACTCTGGACATCGAACCGCGCCCTTCGCGGATTCTGCTCGTCAGCGGCAGCAGCGTTCGCCTCCTGTCAGGCATTGCAGTGGTCGTTTGCAATCTTCCGCTCTGGATTAAGGCCGGCTTGTTCGCCGGCATCGCGCTGGCATCGATCGGCTTCGTTTGGCAATACGGCTATCGGCGGGGACGCGGTTTTATCGCCCGCCTCGAGCCGCTGGACGGACGCTGGCGGTTGGAGATGGGCGATGGAGCATTCCATTGCGCCAGGTTGATCGGTGGTTACGCCCATCCCCGCATCGTTATCCTGAATTTTCGGCTGGAAAACGGTCGGCGACGGTCGCTGGCGTTGTTGCCGGATTCCACCGATCCCGACACCTCGCGCCGGTTGCGAGTCTGGCTGCGGACCCGGCGGGACGAGGATGGGCCGGATCAGTCTTGAACTCGCTCTCCCCAAAATGGCGGCGCGTCTGCCCCGGCGAAATTGGTCGGCACCAGCACCGTGTCCCGCACCGGCGCGGACTCGCTGGCCTGGGGGTAATCCAGAGTGTAGTGCAGGCCCCGGCTTTCCCGCCGCGCCAGGGCGCAGCGAATGATCAAATCCGCCACCTGCGCCAGATTGCGCAACTCGATCAGATTGCCGCTGATGCGGAAGTTGCCGTAATACTCGCCGATCTCCCGCAACAACAGTTCCACCCGGTGCAGGGCGCGTCGGAGTCGCTTGTTGGTGCGCACGATACCGACGTAGTCCCACATGAACTGCCGTAATTCCGCCCAGTTGTGGCTGACCACTACCTCCTCGTCTGAATCGGTGACCCGACTTTCGTCCCATGCCGGCAATATCGGTGGCTCTGGAGCGCGGTCCAGTCGGGGGCGGATGTCCTCGGCGGCGGCGGCGGCGAACACCAGACATTCCAGCAGGGAGTTGCTGGCCATCCGGTTTGCCCCGTGCAGGCCGGTGAAAGCGACTTCACCCACCGCGTACAGCCCCTCCACGTCGGTCCGCGCCCGCAGGTCGGTCATCACCCCGCCGCAGGTGTAGTGGGCCGCCGGCACCACCGGGATCGGCTGTCGGGTCAAGTCGAAACCGTATTCCAGGCACTTGGCGTGGATGTTCGGGAAATGATCCCTGATGAAGTCGGCCGGCTTGTGGCTGATGTCGAGAAACACGCACTCCGCGCCCAGTCGTTTCATCTCGTGGTCGATGGCTCGGGCCACGATGTCGCGAGGGGCCAACTCCATCCGCACGTCGAAATTCCGCATGAACCGGGTTCCGTCCGGCAGCAGCAGGTAGCCGCCCTCGCCGCGCACCGCCTCGGAAATCAGGAAGTTCTTGGCCTGCGGATGATACAGGCAGGTGGGGTGAAACTGCATGAATTCCAGGTTTGCCACCCGGCAGCCGGCACGCCAGGCCATCGCGATGCCGTCGCCGGTGGATCCGTCCGGGTTGCTGGAATACAGATAGACCCGGCTGGCGCCTCCCGTGGCCAGCACCACGAACCGCGCCGCCAGGGCTTCGACCCGCCCGCTGCGCCGGTCCAGCACGTACGCGCCCAGACAGCGGTTGCCGGGTAGCCCCAGCTTGCGACTGGTGATCAGGTCCACCGCGCTGAAGTGATCGTGCAGGGTGATGTTGGGATGCTGGCGGGCGCGCTCCTCCAGCGAGGTCTGGATGGCGCGCCCCGTGGCGTCGGCGGCATGAACGATGCGCCGGTGGCTGTGACCGCCCTCGCGGTGCAGGTGATAGTCCGCGCCGCCCTCGGCATTCGGCTCCCGGGTGAAGGGCACGCCCTGCCCGCTGAGCCATTCGACCACGGTCCGGCCATGCTCCACCGTGAAGCGCACCGCATCGGCATGACACAGACCGGCGCCGGCGACCAGCGTGTCCTGAAGGTGCGATTCGATGGAATCCCCGGCGTCCAGCACCGCCGATACCCCGCCCTGAGCATAGTAGGTGCTGCCTTCGTGCACTGGACCCTTGGCCAAGGCGACGACGCGGGCGGTATCGGCCAGTCGCAACGCCAGACTGAGGCCGGCGGCGCCGCAGCCGATGATCAGGATGTCGGTGGAAGCGGAGGAGATGGCCATGGCTTGTGAGCGACTCCGTGAATGGGGTATCGTTGTAAGCAGGTTTCACACTATAACCATATCCCGGCAGTACTGCGAACTAACGGAACGGGCATCGGTCTACCGTCATGGTCGCATGGAGATTGCCATTGAGTCGAAAGGGGTCTGCCCGGATGGGCGAGGGTCATCTGGACCGCGATCTGGTCCAAAGGGTACAGAAAGGCGATAAAAATGCGTTCGATCTGCTGGTACGCAAGTATCAATACAAGATCATCAAGCTGATCTCCCGCTATGTACACGATCCCAGCGAAGCCTTGGATGTTTCCCAAGAGGCGTTTCTCAAGGCCTATCGGGCGCTGCCGGGCTTTCGCGGGGACAGCGCGTTTTACACCTGGTTGTATCGAATCGCCATCAATACGGCCAAGAACTATCTGGTCGCCCAGGGTCGGCGCCCGCCGGGTTCCGACATCGACGCCCAGGAGGCCGAGCAATACGAAGGTCAGTCTCCGCTGAAGGAGTATGAGACCCCCGAGCGGCTGTTGCTCAAGGACGAAATCGAGGCGACCGTGTTCAGGGCCATCGAGGAGTTACCCGAGGATTTGCGCACGGCAATCACCCTTCGGGAGCTCGAGGGAATGAGTTATGAAGAAATTGCCCAAACCATGGGGTGTCCGATCGGTACGGTGCGTTCCCGGATTTTCCGGGCCCGTGAGTCGATCGATGCCAAATTGCGTCCACTTTTGAGTTAGTTTCGGGATAGAGTCATGGCTGATAAATCGGCTGAACAACTATCGGCGCCTGTCGCGAATGACATGGAGATGGCCGCCAGCCAGCTTTCGGCGATGGTCGACGATGAACTCGAGGAGAGGGAAATCGATTTGGCCTTGCGCCGGTTGAACCGGGATCACGATTCGAAGGCGCGCTGGGAACGCTATCATCTGATCGGTGACGCGATGCAAGGCCATCTGCCGGCCGCGCTCGACATCGACTTCGCCGCGCGCATCCGCCAGGCGATCGAGGCCGAGCCGCTGCCGTTGCCGGTCGCCAGGCCGTTGCCGGCCTGGTACAAGCCAGTCACCGGCTTCGCATTGGCCGCCTCGGTGGTTCTGGTCGCCCTGTTCGGACTCAAGCTGACCCAGATCGACACCAACTTCGTTTCCACCGCCCAACTTGCCGCCAATACCCCTTCCACTCCCGCCCTCATCCCAGCCTCGCTGACCCAGCGGGTCGACGATGCCAGCGAACCGGTCGAAGCCCGGCTGAGCAGCTACCTGGTCAATCATAACGGTTATGCGTCGATGAACAGCGTGCCCGGCATGCTACCCTACGTGCGCATGGTCGGTTATCAGACGACCAGCCGTTAAAGCCGAATGAAGCGGAAGCTACTGCCCTGCGCCGCCCTGGCGCTCGCCGCCGGTTCCCTGCCCTCCGCCGGCTGGACCCAACCGGCCACCGAAGAAGCCAAACAATGGCTGGAACGGATGATTGAGACCACCCAGACCCTGAATTACGAAGGTACCTTCGTCTATGTTCAGGGGCCTCACGTGGAGGCGATGCGGATCGTGCACGGTCACGGCCCCGACGGCGAACGGCAGCGATTGTTTTCCTTGAATGGTCCACCGCGGGAGATCGTGGTGGCGAACAACAGCGTGACCTGCCTGCTGCCGAAACGGCAAGCGACCTTCGGCGGCGATGATCGGCGTCCGTCGTTCCCGGTATCCATTCCCCGCGAACTGGGCCGGCTGGAAAGCCATTACGCATTCGAGGTGCTGGGCGAGGATCGCATCGCGGGTCAAGATGCGCGGGTGATCGCCATCGTGCCGCGGGATACCTGGCGGTTCGGGTACCGGCTTTGGCTGGATCGGCGGAACGGGATGGTGCTGCGCTCGGCGCTGCTGGATGACAAGGGCTATCCGGTCGAACAGTTGATGTTCACCGACTTGCGGATCATGCCGCGGATCGATGAGACCGCCTTCAAATCACCCGTCCTGTCCCAGGATGATGCCGCGCCGGTGGCCAGTCCGGCTGCTGGCGGCTCTCGACCTCCCTCGGGCGAACCGGTCACCCAGTCCGCCTGGCGCGTGGATCAGTTGCCGGATGGATTTGTCAAGGTGTTGCACAACCGCTTCTCGGAAGCCTCCGGCCGGCATCCGACCGAGCATATGGTCTTTGCCGATGGGCTGGCGACCATTTCGGTTTTCCTGGAGAAACTGAATGGAGCGCCGCCGTTGTTGCAGGGAGGGTCCCAACTCGGATCGATGAACGCTTTTGGAACCCAGGTAAATGGCCACCAGGTACTGGTGGTCGGCGAGGTGCCGGCCGCCACCGTGCAGCGCATCGCCGCCTCGGTCCAGTACGATTCCGGGGCCGCCAAGCCATGATCGAGGAACGCGCGGTTGTGACGGAGGCCGGTGATGGCTATGTCTGGGTGGAAATCCAGCGCCGATCGGCCTGTGGCGCCTGTCATGCCAGCGACGGTTGCGGCACGGCGGCGCTGGCGAAGGTTTGGAGTGGCCGCCGAGTCCGGGTCCGGGCGGTTACGAAACTGCCGCTGTCGGCGGGCGATGAGGTGAGCGTCGGTCTGGCGGACGGCATGCTGCTGCGCGGGGCGCTGCTCGCCTATCTGCCGCCACTGGTGCTGCTCCTGGCGGGAGCGCTGCTGGGCGAGGCCACGTTTGGGGGAGCGGGCGAGGAGCCGGTGATACTGGCGGGCGCCCTGGGACTGGGACTGGGGTTCCTGGTGGTGCGTGTGATATCCAGACGGTTTCGGGACGATGCCCGGTTTCAGCCGGTGGTGTTGCGCCGGTTGCATGAGGCGACCGTGCCCGGACGTGTGCTTTCCACCCCCTGATGTCGCTATAATCCCATTTCCGTTTGTACTTGCCGCAATGGCAAATCCAAAAGAGCAAGGATCGAAACCGGATCGCATTCGCAATTTTTCGACCGTCGCGCACATTTCCAAGAGAACAAGGATTGAAACTGGATCACATTCGCAATTTTTCGATCATCGCGCACATCGATCACGGCAAATCGACGCTCGCCGATCGCTTCATTCAAACCTGCGGCGGGCTGAGCGAGCGGGAAATGGCCGATCAGGTGCTCGATTCGATGGATCTGGAGCGGGAGCGCGGCATCACCATCAAGGCGCAGAGCGTGTCGCTGCGCTATCCGGCCCGCGACGGTCAAATCTATCAATTTAACCTCATCGATACGCCGGGGCATGTGGATTTTTCCTACGAGGTTTCCCGTTCGCTGGCTGCTTGCGAGGGTGCGCTGCTGGTGGTGGATGCCGCCCAAGGCGTCGAGGCGCAGAGCGTCGCCAACTGCTACACCGCCATCGAGCAGGGACTGGAAGTGTTGCCGGTGCTGAACAAGATCGACCTGCCGGCGGCCGATCCGGAGCGGGTGGCGCACGAGATCGGCGACATCATCGGTCTGGACGCCAGCCACGCCCTGCGGGTCAGCGCCAAGTCCGGCATCGGCATCGAAGAACTGCTCGAAGCCATCGCCGCTCATATCCCCGCGCCGAAAGGCAATCCGAACGGGTCGCTCAAGGCGCTGATCATCGATTCCTGGTTCGACAACTTCGTCGGCGTGATCTCGCTGGTGCGGGTGGTGGACGGCCGGATCGCTCCCAAGCAGAAGATTCAGGTCATGTCCACCGGCCGGACCTTCCAGGTCGAATCGGTCGGTATATTCACGCCCAAGCGCAGCGAGCGGCCCAGCCTGGACGCCGGCGAGGTTGGCTACGTGATCGCCAGCATCAAGGACATCGACGGGGCGCCAGTGGGCGACACCTTGACCGGGGCGGACCGGCCGGCGGTCGAACCGCTGCCGGGCTTCCAACTCATCCAGCCGCGGGTGTTCGCCGGGTTGTTCCCGGTCGACTCGGACGACTTTGGCAACCTGCGCGAGGCGCTGCAGAAACTGCGGCTGAACGACGCTGCGCTCTACTTCGAGCCGGAAACCTCGCAAGCCATGGGTTTCGGCTTTCGCTGCGGCTTCCTGGGCCTGTTGCACATGGAAATCGTCCAGGAGCGGCTGGAGCGGGAATACAACCTCGATCTGGTGACGACCGCGCCGACTGTGGTCTACGAAGTACTGACCGCCGAAGGCCAGGTGCTGAAGATCGACAATCCCGCCAAGTTGCCTCCGGCCAACGAAATCGTCGAAGTGCGCGAACCGATCATCGTGGCGCACATCCTGACCCCGCAGGATTACCTGGGCTCGATCATCACACTGTGCATCGAAAAGCGCGGCGCGCAACGCGGCTTGCATTACACCAGCAGCCAGGTCCAGCTGAGCTTCGAGTTGCCGATGAGCGAAGTGGTGATGGATTTCTTCGACCGTCTGAAGTCGGTCAGCCGCGGATTTGCCTCGTTTGAATACAGCTTCGAGCGGTTTCAGGCCGCGCCGCTGGTCAAGCTGGATGTATTGATCAACGGCGAGAAGGTGGACGCGCTGTCCGCCATCGTCCATCGCGATCAGGCTCAGCGCCGGGGTCACGAGTTGGCGGTGAAACTCAAGCAACTGATTCCCCGGCAGATGTTTGAGGTTGCGATTCAGGCCGCCATCGGCAACCAGATCATCGCCCGCACCACGGTCAAGGCCCTGCGCAAGAATGTGCTGGCCAAGTGCTACGGCGGGGACGTCACCCGCAAGCGCAAGTTGCTGGAGAAGCAGAAGGCCGGCAAGAAGCGCATGAAGCAGGTCGGCAAGGTGGAAATCCCTCAGGACGCTTTCCTGGCGGTGTTGCAGGTAGACAAGAACTCGTGAAACGCAAGATCTCGCTTTTGGACTGTCATGCCCATGAATATTGATTTTGCCGCCGTCCTGGTGGTGCTGACCGTGCTGACCGGCGGCATCTGGTTGCTGGATTCCCTGGTCCTCGCCCCGCGACGCGGTCGCGCGCCGACGATGGGCGGCGCCGGCGAGGCCCGGTCGGGTCCGGTCAAGTTGCCGTGGTACGTGGATCTGTCGAAATCGTTCTTCCCGGTCATTCTGGCGGTACTGGTGCTGCGCTCGTTCGTGGTCGAACCGTTCCGGATTCCCTCGGAATCCATGCTGCCGACTCTGCTCAAGGGCGATTTCATTTTGGTCAACAAGTTTTCGTATGGTCTGCGGCTGCCGGTACTCAATACCAAGGTCGTCGGAAACAGCCAGCCGGCGCGGGGGGATGTGGTGGTGTTCCGTTACCCGCGCGAACCGGCCGTGGCCTATATCAAGCGGGTGGTCGGCTTGCCGGGCGACCGGCTCGAGTATCGGGGCAAGCAGTTGTTCATCAACGACCAGCCAGCCCCTCTGACACCGTTGCCCGCCGATTCCGCCGATCCGGGCTACCAGCAGTTTGACGAGCGGTTGGGCGCCATCTCGCATCGCATCCAGGTGCTGGCCGGGGGGCGCTGGGGAGGGGGATTCTGGTCCGGTCTCCAGTTGCGCCGGGAACCGGATGGGACGGTCGCCTGGGCATGCCAGGTGCCGCCGGGACATTATTTCATGATGGGCGACAATCGTGATAACAGCAGCGACAGTCGGGTGTGGGGACCGCTACCCGAGGAAAACCTGATCGGCAAGGCGTTCTTCATCTGGATGAACTGGGATTGCATTACGTTCAACGGCCAATGCGGCCGGATTGGAAATAGTATCAAGTAGGTGAATGAGGGGGTATGACGATGCCGGCAAGACAGTGGGTGGGGCGAAACGGGCGGCAACGCGGCATGACCGTGATCGGTATGTTGTTGTTGATCGTGGTCATCGCATTCGTCGCGCTGATCGGGATGAAGGTGGTGCCGATGTATATCCAGTATTTCTCGATCAAGTCCACGATCGAAAACGTCCGCAAGGAGCCGCTATTGGCGCAGATGACCACGTCGGATATTCAGAACGCTATTCAAAAGCGATTTGATATCGGTTACGTCGATAACATTAGCGCGCGGGATCTCAAGATTCGGAACGAGCGCAGCGGCCGGGTGCTCGATCTGATCTACCAGGACGAGCGGTCGCTGTTTTACGGATTGTACGTCGTGCTCAAGGTCAACGAATCGATTCCGCTGAACCCGAGTCCGTGAATTCGGCCGTCAATCGATTGTGCGACGCTCTGGGCTATACTTTCCGGCAGCCTGGATTGCTGGAAGAAGCGCTCACCCACCGTAGCGCCTCGGCTCGCAACAACGAGCGGCTGGAATTCCTGGGTGATGCGTTGCTGAATTTGATCGTGGCGGAATATCTGTTCCAGCACTATCCCAAGGCCAGTGAAGGTGAGTTGAGCCGCCTGAGAGCCAGCTTGGTGAGGGGTGAGACCCTGGCGGATTTGGCGCGTGGGTTGAAACTGGGCGATTGGCTGCGGCTGGGGCCGGGAGAGCTGAAAAGCGGCGGATTCCGGCGCGAATCCATTCTTTCGGACACGCTGGAGGCGATTATCGGGGCGGTTTATCTGGATAACGGCCTCGATGCCTGTCGCAATCTGGTCCTGAGTCTCTATCGGGATGGCTTGACGCGGTTGGCCAGCGCCAGCGAATTGAAGGATCCCAAGACCCGCCTGCAGGAATACCTGCAGGCCCGGCAAAAGCCGCTGCCGGTCTACAACGTGCTGGAGATCCGCGGCGAGCCGCACGCGCAAAGTTTCATGGTGGAATGCACGGTCGCCGAATCGCGCGCGGTGGCGATGGGGAGCAGCCGCCGCAAGGCCGAGCAGGAAGCGGCCCGGCAATTGCTGGAGCAAATTCGATGATCGCGCCCGCATCCGTTCGTGCCGGATACGCAGCCCTGCTGGGCCGGCCCAACGTCGGCAAATCCACCTTGCTGAACCGGCTGATCGGCCAGAAACTCAGCATCACCGCCCCCAAGCCGCAGACCACCCGGCACCTTATCCTCGGGATCCAGACCCTGTCGGAGGCCCAGATCGTCTATGTGGACACTCCGGGCCTGCATCGCCAGAGCCGGCGGGCGATGAATCGCTATCTGAACCGGGCGGCGGCCAGCGTACTGGGTTACGTGGATGTGGTGGTGTTCCTGGTCGAGGCTCTGCGCTGGACCGATGAAGATGAGGATGTGCTGAATCGGCTGGTTAATTTTCAAGGGCCGGTGGCGCTGGCGGTCAACAAGGTCGACCGAATCAGCGACAAGACGCGGCTGCTGCCGTTCCTGCAAGAGATCGCCGGCAAGCGGAATTTCGTCGAGGTGGCGCCGCTCTCGGCGCTTGAGGGCGACAACGTGCCGGCCCTGGAACGCATCATTGCCCGCCTCCTCCCGGAGCGGGAATTTCTGTTTCCGGAAGACCAGATCACCACGGCCAGCGAGCGTTTCCTGGCCGCCGAACTGGTTCGCGAGAAGCTGACCCGGTTATTGCGCGAGGAATTGCCGTACGCCCTGACCGTGGAAATCGAACGATTCGTCGAAGAGGATCGGCTGGTTCGCATCCATGCGGTGATCTGGGTCGAACGCGAAACCCAGAAAGGGATCGTCATCGGCGAGAGGGGAAGGACTCTGCGCGAAGTCGGCCGCCAGGCTCGCGAGGACATGGAACGCCTGCTCGGCCGTAAGGTATTCCTGGAAACCTGGGTCAAGGTGCGGGAGGGCTGGTCCGACGACGAGCGGGCTTTGCGGAGCCTGGGCTACGCCGATCCGGGAACGTTCTGAAACGGCTCCGTCGCGCGATCTCGCCACATGCGCGTCCTGTTGCAACCCGCTTTCATCCTGCATCGCCGCCCTTATCGCAACACCGGCCTGCTGCTGGAAGCGTTCGGTCGCGAATGCGGCCGGCTGGGGCTGGTGGCGAGGAACGCGGTTTCGCCCCGGTCGCGGCTGAAGGGTTTGTTGCAACCATTCGCGCCGCTGCTGTTGTCCTGGCGTGGAGAAGGCGATTTGGCGACGCTGACCGGAGCCGAGGAGGCGGGACGGCCGGTGTCCCTGCCGCCCGATCGGGTGCTGGCCGGACTGTACGCCAACGAATTGCTGGTGCGGCTGTTGCCACGCCAGGATCCGCAGTCCGGACTGTACGATGCTTACGAGAACCTGCTGGCGGAACTGGCGGTGGCGCCCGGCGAAGAGCCGGCGCTGCGGTGCTTCGAGAAGCGGTTGCTGGAAGATTTGGGCTACGGTCTGAGTTTGGATCGCGAGGCGGTCAGCGGTCAGCCCATCGTCGCCGAGGCGCATTATCGCTACGTGCTGGACCAGGGACCGGTGGTCGCCAGCCGGACCGAAACCGGAGTGCCGATTACCGGCCGGGGCCTGCTGGCGCTGCGCGACGGAGTACTGAGCGATCCCACCGTGCTGAAGGAAGTGAAACGCCTGACCCGCGCCGCGCTGGCCGAGCAGTTGCGGGGGCGGGTGCTGAAGACGCGGGAACTGTATCGGGTCAAGCGGGAGTTCTAACCCGAACGCCGCCCGTTGCCCTGAAGGCAAGGCCGCCAAATTTTCGCTCCACTCCCTCGGCTGCTCCCCCCAGACTGGCGGCGGTGTCGATGGCATGAGGATTGTCGGCGACTGGATAATGGCGTCGCGGTAGCCGCTACAGAAAGCGCCGCAGGATCGCCCGGGTCTCCGCCGCCGCCATGCGCGGCCCCAGGCTGGTCACCAGCTTGGCCGATGCCGCCGAAGCCAAAGCCCCGGCGCGCCGGTGTTCCCAGCCCTGACCCCGGGCATAGAGGAAAGCCCCCGCAAACATGTCTCCGGCGCCGACCGTATCCACGGCTTCCACCTTGACCGGGTCGATATCGATCAGCGTCCGACCATCCCAAATCAGCGCGCCTTTGGAACCTCGCGTGATCACGAACTCCCTGCTGAGGGTCTTGAGGTAGTCGACCGCGCTGTTCAGATCCGCGGCGCCCACCACATCCCTGGCCTCGTCCTCGTTGGCGAATAGCAGATCCACGCCCGAGCCGATCATCTCCAGCAACCCGACCTTGAAAAACCGGACCATATTCGGGTCGGACAGCGAAATGGCGGTCTTGACGCCGGCCGCCTCGGCGAGGCGCTTGGCCGCGATGCACGCCTGACGGGCGGTCTCCGAGGTGACCAGATAGCCTTCCATGTAGAAGTATTCCGAGTCGCGCAGGGCGTCCTCGACCAGTTCCTTCGTGGACAATTCGCCGCTGATCCCCAGAAAGGTGCAGAGGGTGCGGTCGCTGTCCGGAGTGACCAGCACCACGCAACGGCCCGTATGACCCGGTTCCTTCTCGGTATGGTGATTTGTGTCTACCCCGCCATCGAGCAGGTCCTTCATGTAGAAGTGTCCGAGATCGTCCCCGGCGACCTTGCAGGAATAGAAGCTGGTCCCGCCGAACTGGCGGACCGCGATCATCGAGTTGGCCGCCGATCCGCCCGAACCGCGCTGGTGAGGGTGCGCGGCCAGATGGTTCATCATTCTCAACTGGTGCTCCTCATCCACCAGGGTCATCACGCCCTTGTCGATGCCCAGCGCTTCCAGATCGGCAACCTCGACCTCGTATTCCATGTCCACCAGCGCATTGCCGATCCCGTAAACGTCATACTTCGCCATCGTATCCCCTCATCGAGTGGTCAAAAAATCAAAGTCTTGTTGACGTAAAAACCTCCTTGCGGGTGATTTTAACGGATCATCGCCAGCAAGCGGGTTCCTACAATCAATCAGCTGGTTTTTGTACAACAGCTAAACTCGCTCCCAGGCGAACCCGGACAGATTGCGCTGTTCGGGACTGAAGTCGATGCCGATCAGGGCGACCGGTTGGCCGGCGTAGCGCTGGTGGTAACCCTTGGTTTTGATCTGATCGAGCGCCCGCTGCCCGGCATTACCGTCATCGACTTTGAACTCCATAAGCCAGACGCGTCCCTGATACTGGATCACCAAATCCACCTGGCCCCGGTTGGTGACCTCTTCCGCGCGGGTCTCGACGCCCAGTGCGGCGAACAGGCAATAGACCACCGACGCCCAATAGCCTTCGTAGCTGGCCAAGTCATTTTTGCGATACCAGTTATGCGGAATCGAGGCGAAGAAGGCGTGCAGGGCGGCGCGCAGCCGGTCGGGATCGTCCCGGACCAGCGCCTCAAAGACCTCCTCGGCCGTGCGTTGTTGCGCGCGCTGATCCGGCGTATACCGGCGCAGGATGGCCCGGGGCAGGCTGATGCGGACTTCTTCGTTGGGAAAGCCGAGGCGGTAGCGCAAGCCATAGGGGCGCTGCTGGGTTTCGTGAATGGTGGCGTAGCCGGTCTGGAACAACAGCGCTTCCGGCTCTATCGCTTCGACATCGAAGGCCCCAAGCAGATCTTCGCTGGCCCAGTAGCCTTCCAGCGTGGGGATGGTGAATTGGCGCTGGCGCATCAGCTCAATCAGAAACGTCGGCGTGCCGCTTTCGAACCAATACGCCTTGAACTGACGATGGCGCAGATACAGGAGGATATCGAAGGGGTTATAGACGGGTTCGCCCAGGAAGTTGTAGCCGTTGTACCAGCGCCGGACTTCGGCCAGATCCACACCGTTTAGATGCTCGGCGAAGGTGGTGGTCAGTTCGGGTTCGGTATAGCCGCACAACGTCGCCATACGCGGGGCGAGGGTCAGGTCTTCCAGATTATTCAGACCGGAGAACAGCGAGACCTTGGAGAACTTGCTGACGCCGGTGAGCAGCACGAATTTCAGGTGGGCGTCCACCCCCTTGAGGACCGAGTAGAAATTTTTCAACACCTCGCGCAGCGCCTGAGCTAACGACGGGTTGCCGAAGTTATCCAGGATGGGCTTGTCGTATTCGTCGATGAGCACCACCACCGGCTGACCGATCGCGCGGGCCAAACGAAGGATGAACTGATCGAAACGGTTGCCGATCTCCGCTTCGGTCAGGGCGACGCCCAGCGCCTCGGCCTGGCTGTTGATCTGATAGGCGATCTTGTCTTCGAGAGCCGCCGGGCCATGCGCCTCGCCGCGCCCGAAATCGAAGCGCAGCACCGGATAGGAACGGCTCCAGTCCCAGTGCTCCTCCAGATACAGCCCCTCGAACAGTTCCCGACTGCCCATGAACGCCTCAGCCAGGGTATCGACGAACAGGCTTTTGCCGAAGCGGCGGGGCCGGGCCAGGAAATAGTACTTGCCCTGCTCGACCAACCGGGCGACGAACGGCGTTTTATCGACGTAGGCATAGCCTTGGGTGCGCATCTCGCGCAGGTTTTGCAGGCCGATGGGAAGTTTGAGCATGGCGGCGGGCAGCTGGGCGCGGGGCGGCGGGTACAATGTAGCATTTTACCTTAATCTGGCGGCGGGGCGGGTGATTCGACGCTTCGGATCATTTGGCCCTTGGGGGGCGCCGAGGGGGTGTCCCCCACAACTCGAGGAGTATTGCTCTATCAATCACGGGAAACCGCTTGGTGCGCCGCCGCGATCGCCGCCCGCAACCGCTCCAGATCGCCGTCGCCATCGGTCTTCAGCGGGCTCTCGTCGCCCGCCGGCGGTTCGTCGAACCGGAGTTGCCGTTCCAGCACTTCGACATCGGCCTCGGCGGCGTCGTCGCCGCGTGCCCGCCGGGCCGCAACCCGCGCCCGCAGCGTATCGGGATCGGCGGTGCAGTCGAGCAGGATGAACGGGACGCCGTGCCGGGCCGCCAGATCGCGAAAGGGTTGCCGATGGTCGCGCTTCATGAACGTGGCGTCGACCAATACCGGATGGCCCGCCGCCAGCAACTGATCGGCCAATTCGCGCAGGCGCGCATGGGTGCGGGCGCTGGCGTCCGGCGTGTAGAGCCCCCCGCCCAGGGCCGAACCGCTGTCGTCCAGCGGGCCGAGGCCGAACAGCCGCTTGCGTTCCACATCGGAACGGATGCGGATGGCGCCCGGAAACTTTTCCAGCAGTTGTCCGGTCCGACGCGATTTGCCGGAACCGGAAACGCCGTGCGTGATCAATAGAAACGGCGCGGGTTCCTGGGCGAGCGCCAGCGCCAGCCGCAAATAATCGCGGCACAGCCCGCGAGCGACTTCGCGGGTGGTTGTGGGAACGCCGTCCTGACTGGCTTGAATGGCGTTGATCTTGGCGCGCACCATGGCCCGATAGACCTGATAATAGGACAGCAGCGCCACGCCGGTGAAATCGCCGCTGAATTCCAGCCAGGTATTGAGCGCCCGCTGGGCGAAACCGCCGGCGCCCCGGAAGCGCAGATCCATGGTCAGAAAGGCCAAATCGCTGATGACGTCGATCCAGCGGAAATCATCGTTGAATTCGATGCAGTCGAAGATCGTGACCTGCCCGGAATCGGCCAGCACCATGTTGCCGAGATGCAGATCGCCGTGGCATTCGCGGATCCAGCCGCCGGCCTTGCGTTCGGTCAGTCGCGGCCACAGCCGTTCGGAAGTCGCCAGGGTCCAGCGTTCCACGGCGGCGAGGGCGTCGAGGTCGGCGGGATCGGCCAGCAGCGGTCGGATGTGGGTAAAATCGTCCAGCATCGGTTGGCGAACCCGTTCCGGGACACCGAACGGCGCGGCGGGATCGGCGGCGGGAATGGCGCGGTGAAACTCGGCCAGTTGGCGGGCCAGCGCGTCCAGATGGCGGAGTTCCAGCCGGCCGGCGGCCAGCACCCGGTCCAGGAGCGCCTCTTGGGGAAAGCGGCGCATCCGCACCGCGTATTCGATGGCGGGGCTGGTCCGGTCGCCGAGCCGGGGATGGCGGGCGTCTCCGCCGATCGGCACGCAATCGAGGTAGATTTCCGGCGCCAGTCGGCCGTTCAGACGCAGTTCCTCCTCGCAGTAGTATTTCCGCCGCTCCAGGCTGGTAAAATCCAGAAATCCCAGATTCAGGGGTTTCTTGATCTTGTAGGCGTAGTCGCCGACCAGCAGGATGTGTGAAATGTGGGTCTGCAAGTGTTCGATGTCGGTTGCCGGATGCGGATAGCACGCCGGCCGCGAGAGCCCCGCGATCAGGACGGTCTGCTCGTGGGTTGGGTTGGGTTGCACGCACCGGGCTCCGAATCGTGAGAATAGTGAGTAGGATAAGACAGAATTACCTGGGCGCGCCAAGCCGGTTGACAGTCGCGGCGGGCCCCGAACGGGACAGACATGGGTAGAGGTCGATCATCCCCAAATTCCAAATCGCGACCGCGGGTATTCCGGTCGCTGTTCTCGCTGTTGTTCTCGCTGCTGTTGGGCGGCCTGCTGCTGGGGGCGTCCGGACTGGGCTTCTACATGCTGTATTTGGACGGGGTCATCCGGACCGAATTCGACCAGAAACGCTGGGCCATGCCGGCCAAGGTCTACGCTCGGCCGCTGGAACTGTTTCAGAGCATGCCGTTGAGCGCCGATGCGTTCGCGCAGGAGCTGAAACTGCTGAATTACCGCGACGTGAACTGTCCGGTCGAACCGCCGGCGCCGCCGGCCGCGAGCGACAAGCGCCCGCTCAGACGCAAACCGAAACCCCCACCGCCGGAACTCTGCGTGCCGCCGCCAGGAGGTGGCGAGTCGCCGACCAAGCCGGGCAGTTACGCCCGTCAGGGCGAGACCTTCGAGGTGATGACCCGCGACTTCGTGTTTTGGGATGGCGCGGAACCGGCGCGCAAGGTCAAGGTGGTGTTCGCCGGCAATATCCTGGTCGACCTGGTCGGTCTGGACGGGCGGGAAGCGCCGGGCCTGCTGCGGCTGGACCCGCCCGAAATCGCCGGCATTTATCCGTCGCACTACGAGGATCGCATCCTGCTCAAGGGCCAGGATCTGCCGCCGGCCCTGGTGGATACCCTCCTGGCGGTCGAGGATCGGTCGTTCTTCGAACACGCCGGCATCAATCCCAAGGGCATCTTTCGGGCGATGCTGGCCAACCTGCGCGCCGGGCGGACGGTGCAAGGCGGCAGCACCCTGACCCAGCAACTGGTCAAGAACCTGTTCCTCAGCAACGAGCGGACCATCAAGCGCAAGATCAACGAGATCCTGATGGCGATCCTGATCGACTCGCGTTATGGCAAGGACGAGATTCTGGAGGCGTACAGCAACGCAATTTATCTCGGTCAGGATGGCAGCCGGGCGATTCACGGTTTCGGGCTCGCCAGCCTGTTTTATTTCGGCAAGTCGCTGGACGATCTGGATTTACACCAACTCGCCCTGCTGGTGGGGATGATCAAGGGGCCGTCGCTGTACGATCCGCGCAAGCATCCGGATCGGGCCATGGAGCGCCGCGCCCTGGTGCTGGACGTCATGGTGGAACAAAACCTGATCGGCGCCGAGGATGCGGTCGTCGCCAAGGTAATGCCGCTGGACGTGACGCCCAAGGCCGCCAGCGGCATCACCGCCTATCCGGCTTTCCTGGAACTGGTGCAGCAACAATTGCGGCAGTACTACAAATCGGAGGATTTGGTATCCGAAGGATTGCGGGTGTTCACCACTCTCGATCCACGAGTCCAGGCGAACGCGGAGAATACTCTGGTCAACAGTCTTCCGTCGCTGGAAAAGAGTCAGCCCAAGGCCCGGCCATTGCAAGGGGCCGCCGTGGTGGCCGATACCCAGACGGGCGAAGTGCTGGCCATGGTGGGTGATCGCGAGCCGAAAACGGTGGGTTTCAACCGGGCGCTCGACGCCAGGCGGCTGGCCGGCTCGCTGATCAAGCCGGTGGTCTATCTGACCGCTCTGGAACAGCCCGATCGCTATACCCTGGCGACCATGCTGAACGACAGCCCCCTGACCTACACCTCCGGCAATCAGCGCTGGAGTCCCGGCAATTACGACAAACGTTTTCACGGCCGGGTCATGCTCCGCGATGCGCTGGCTCGCTCCTACAACATTCCGGCGGTACGGGTGGGTCTCGACATCGACGTGATCAACGTGGTGGGGATGCTCCGGCGGCTGGGGCTGGAGCGCGACCTGAAGCCGTATCCGTCCCTGTTGCTCGGGGCGCTGGACGTGTCGCCGTTCGAGGTGGCGCAGATTTACGAGACCATTGCCAGCAGCGGATTCCGGATTCCGTTGCGCGCCATCCGGGAGGTGACCGACGCCACGGGTCGGCCTTTGCAGCATTATGCGTTGGACGTGGTCAAGGCAGTCGAATCCGGTCCGGCCTATCTGATCGCCAACGCCATGCAGCAGGTGGTCAAGGCGGGCACCGCCAGCGCCATGAAGAGCAAACTGTCGCCCGATCTGAACATCGCGGGCAAGACGGGCACCACCGACGACTACCGCGACAGTTGGTTCGCCGGATTCAGCGGCAACCGGTTGGCGGTGGTCTGGGTCGGGCGCGACGACAACAAACCCACCGGCCTGAGCGGCGCCAGCGGCGCGTTGCGGGTCTGGATGGATCTGATGGCGGGATTGAATCTGGATCCCCTGGACGAGCCGCCGCCGGCCGATGTCGAAGAGGCCTGGATCAATCCGTACAGCGGATTGCGGGTCGGCCAGGGTTGCCGGAGGGGGCAACAGCTCCCATTCCTGAGGGGTTCCTTGCCGCATGGTTCCTCGGCCTGTGGCGGTGGCGAATACACGCGGCGCGCCGAGCGGCCCGACCGGGACCCGGACATGCCGGCGGATGCGCCCGATGGCGCCGATGGCGGGGAAGGCGCCGGAGCGATGGGTGATTTCTTCCGGCGCTTGATGAATTGAAGCCATTCCGCGGCAATGAGGAAGGGGCGTTCCGAGCCGTGCGAGCGAAAGCGGCACCGCCGATTCGCATGGCGGCGCGGGGCGTGAAAGGGTAGAGTTAAACCAATGACAGTTTCGCGAGCCGGTTCGGATCGCGGTTTAGGGTGGCCGAACGGACGGGGAGTATTGATGAACGTGAATTTGAAGCAGGCTTTGGGAATGTTGGCCTTGACTCTGTGGGCGGCCGGTTGCGCGAATACGCCATTTTCGCAGCAGCCAGCTGGCAAGAAGCCGGTTGCCAAGGCGCCGGTGGTGGATCGCAGCACGCGCCAGCCGTCGGTGGGAACCTATCCCCAGCAGCCTTCATCTCCTCAGGTGGAAGCAGGGCAAATACCGGAGGAAGATCCACTCTTGCCGCGGGAATATTCCTCCGCCTATCCGACGGCGCCAGGCTATCCGAATACCTACGGCGGCGCGCCGGCGACGCGGCCGTATCCATCGACTCCGGGGGCTTATCCAACGGCACCGGCTTATCCGCAGACCGGGGGTACTCAGCAACCGCCATCTTATCCACCGGGTGCCGCCACGCCGTATCCGCCCGCACCCCGACCCTATCCAGCTCCGCCGGCCGAGGGTTATGGCAGAACGACTCCCCCGGCGGCGGCCTATCCGACGGCGCCTCGGGGTGCCGGCGAACCCTACGGGGCCGCTCCGGCGCCGGGTTCGCTGCCCGAACCTCAGCCGGTCGTGCCGCGGACGACTCGAACGGCGCCACCGCCGCGACCCTCGGATGCGCCGTCTTCTCCGGCGTCCGCGCCGGCGGAACCGGCGGTCGCCATGGCGACTCCGCCAACCACTTCCCCCGAACCGGCGGCTCCAGCATCGCCGGCGCCCGCGCCCCGACCCGCTCAGCCCGTGCCGCCGCCACGGCCGCCGGCCGATCTGCCGCCGGCGGAGATCAACCGCGAGGGCAACCAGGCGGTGGCCGCATTGCTGGACAGTGCCGACAAGTATGTCAAGAGCAATCAGTTGGACAAGGCCGGCGCCGCGCTGGAGCGGGCCTTGCGGATCGAGCCGCGCAACGCCGGCATCTGGCACGATCTGGCTCAGATTCGCCTGCATCAGGGCCAGTATCAGCAGGCTGAATCGCTGGCCAGCAAGTCCAACAATCTGGCCAGTGGCAACCGGACGCTGCAAGCTCGCAACTGGAAGGTGATCGCCTCCGCCCGCAAGTCCTCCGGCAACATCGGAGGCGCCGAGGAGGCCGAGGCGCAGGCGGCGCAACTGTCGCGCTGACGCCGCCTTTGAAGCGGATCGCCGCCATGGGCGCGGCGGGACTGCTGGGGTCGGAGGGTCCGCTGGCCCGACAGGTTCCGGGGTTCGCGCCGCGCCTCGAGCAGCAGGAGATGGCCGCGGCGGTCGAGGCCGTCCTCAACGAGGGGGGAACGCTGGTCGTCGAGGCCGGCACCGGGACCGGCAAGACCTACGCCTATCTGGTGCCCGCGCTGCTGTCCGGGGCTCGGGTCATGATCTCGACCGGAACCCGTCACTTGCAGGATCAGCTTTACCACCGCGATCTGCCGGTGGTGCGCCGGGCGCTGGAAATCCCGGCGCGAACCGCGCTGCTGAAGGGGCGGAGCAACTATCTCTGCCTCTACCGCCTGCGGGCCACCGAACAGGGCGGGCGGCTGAGTTCGCGCGAGCAGGTTGCCGAGCTGCGCCGCGTCCGGGTCTGGGCGGGTCGCACCCGCCGCGGCGACGTCGCCGAAATCCCCGACGTGCCGGAAGCCTCGCCGATCTGGCCGCGGGTGACGTCCACCGCGGACAACTGCCTGGGGCAGGACTGCCCGAATCTCGATGACTGCTTTTTCGCCAAGGCGCGGCGCGAGGCGCTGGCCGCGGACGTGCTGGTCATCAACCATCACCTGTTTTGCGCCGACATGGCGATGAAGGAGACCGGCTTCGCCGAACTGCTGCCGGACGCGGAGGCGATCATCCTCGACGAAGCGCATCAGTTGCCGGAGGTGGCGAGCCACTTTTTTGGGCAGTCGCTGAGCGGCCGGCAACTGATCGAACTGGCGCGGGACACGGTGGTGGAGCAGGCGCGGGATGCGGCGGATTTCGCCGTACTGCGGCAGCGGGCCGAGGCGCTGGAACCGGCGACGTTGGCGTTGCGGGAAGTGCTCGGCCAGGCGGACCGCCGCGCGCCGTGGCGGGAAGCCGCCGCGCGGCCGGCGGCGCGGGAGGCGGTCGAGCGGTTGAGCGGGGTATTGGAGCGGTTGCGCGAGGCGCTCAAGGAAGCGGCCCAGCGCGGCAAGGGATTGGAAAGCTGCCATCGGCGCGGCGAGGATCTGGCGCAACGATTGATCCTGCTGGCGGGTGAGGAAAGCAGCCCGGATCACGTGTGCTGGTTCGAGACCCGGGGGCGTGGCTTCACACTGACGCGAACGCCGCTGGATATCGCCCCGACCTTTCGGGGGCGAATGGACGCGCGGAAGGTCGCCTGGATTTTTACCTCGGCGACGCTGGCGGTGGGGCGGGAATTCGAGCACTTCGCGTTGCGGCTGGGCTTGCGGGACTATGGCGCTCTGCGGCTGGACAGCCCGTTCGATTTCGCCGGCAACACCCTGCTCTATCACCCGCCGCAACTGCCCGATCCCGCGTCGCCGCGCTATACGGCGGCGCTGGTGGACGCGGCGCTGCCGGTGTTGGAGGCCAGCGGGGGGCGGGCGTTTCTGCTGTTCACCAGTTATCGAGCCCTGCGCGAGGCGGCGGAGTTGCTGGCGGGCCGGCTGGCGTATCCGCTGCTGGTGCAGGGCGAACGGCCGAAGGGGACCTTGTTGCGGCAGTTTCGAGATCTGGGCAACGCGGTGTTGCTGGGGACCGCCAGTTTCTGGGAAGGGGTGGACGTGCGCGGCGAGGCGCTGTCCTGCGTGATCATCGACCGGTTGCCGTTCGCGGCGCCCGGCGATCCGGTGTTGCAGGCGCGCATCGAATCCCTGCGCCAGCGCGGCGAGGATCCCTTCCTGTGCCATCAGTTGCCCCAGGCGGTCATCACCCTGAAGCAGGGCGCGGGCCGGCTGATCCGGGACGTGAACGACCGGGGCGTGTTGATGCTCTGCGATCCACGACTGCTGAGCAAGTTCTACGGGCGGGTGTTCCTGGACAGCCTGCCGCCGATGCCGAGAACGCGGGATTTGGAACGGGTGCGGGCGTTTTTCGCGGAGCAGGGGGCTTGATCGGTCCGGGTGCCGCGCGCCGCCGAAGGCCCGAACGACTGTCGGTTTTTTTACAGTGGATGTCGGCGACGACGAAAACGTGGCCACCTCGCCGTGCTGGAGCGGCCTGAGTGCCGGTCAAGCAATCAGGCATGAGATTCCCGACGCCCGAGCCCTTCCGCCAGCAGCATGGTCACCAGGGTATTGAGCGATGTGCCTTCCGCTTTGGCGCGCGCTACCAGGTTGGCGTGCAAACTGCGCGGCAGGCGCTGCATCAGTCGCACGGGATCGGCGGATTCTCCATGCCGGGTCGGTTTTGGAATGGGCTTGCCGAGATGGGCGCGCGCCGACATCCAGGCCGAAAACGCCTCTCTGCCGTTGGCTATGGCCTCCTCAATCGTTTCCCCATCGGACATGCAACCGGGCAGGTCGGGAAACGTGATCAGATAACCGCCGCCATCCGCATCGGACAACGGCTCGACCACATGCGCATACGCCTCGAAAGGGAACGGGGGCTCGACGTGCGGAATTGTGATTTCACTCATGACCGCAACTCCTTGACTGTATCCACCAGCGCCACGAACTGGCGCACGTACACCGGCTTGATCGGCCGGTGCGCCGGTATGCACACATCCTCCTCCACGCCCGGGAAGGAAAATACATGATGGCTACCTCCGTCATTGCGCCAGTCGATACCAAACCGGCCCGCCACGGCTTGCAGATCGTCAATCCGCCAGTCACGCGGGTTGTTTCGCATCCGTTTAAGGGTTTTTTCGTGGCTGGTCATGCCGCAAATGGTGTCGCATGCGACACTATTTATCAAGCCGCTGCCGGCAAGTCCGTCCCCGATTCCCGGCGGGATCCCCCGGCGGACATGATCCGGGGCGTGAGCGACCGGGGCGTGCGGGTGCTGGGGAACCCGCGCCTGCCGAGCAAAGCCTACGGGCGGGTGTTCCTGGACAGCCTGCCGCCGATGCCGAGGACGCGGGATCTGGCACGGGTGCGGGCGTTTTTCGCGGAGCAGGGGGCTCGATCGGTTTGGGCGCCGCGCGCCGCCGAAGGCCCGAACGACTTTCGGGATGTTTTACAGTTGAAAACGGCGAGGGCATCGCCCAGGCAGATGTCCGGTGGTTGGCGGGAGGGTCGAATCCTTCCCAAACCAGGTTAGGCTCGATTGCATTCGCGTAACCATTCGCTCCCCTCGCCCGCTTGCGGGAGAGGGGTTGGGGGTGAGGGCAGTAGTTTCAAAGACTTACCCCCTCACCCTAGCCCTCTCCCCCATGAATGGGGGAGAGGGGACTGAACGGTTACGCATTCGCTATACTCGCCTCATCCGATTCGCGGGGCGTTAGCCATGCCAACCATCAGTATGTTTTATGGCGTCATCATCCGGATGCTGTTTATGGATGCGCAACAGCACCACCTGCCGCACCTTCATGTGGAATACCAAGGCAAGCAGGCGGTTATTTCGATCCCCGAAGGAAATTTGCTGGAAGGCGACCTCCCGGCCAAGAAACTGCGCCTCGTGCAAGCTTGGATCGACATTCACGAAGAAGAGTTGATGGCCGACTGGGCGCTGGCGGTGAAAGGCGAACCGGTGTTTCCCATTGATCCCTTGCGTTGAGGAAGCAGCGATGATTCAGGTCAGTTCGGTCGAGGTGATTTCCGGGCACGAGTTGGCGCTGACGTTTGCTAATGGCGAGCGACGGCGCTTTGATATGGGTCCCTATCTACGTTACCCCGTGTTTCGTCGCCTGGAAAATCCAGGTTATTTTTCCTTGGCGCGAGTGGATTACGGTACCGTCACTTGGCCGGGCGACATCGACATTGCCCCCGAGACGCTCTACGCAGGTTCGGTTCCTTTAACGTAAGCGTTGACCCCCACTCTTTAAACCCCTTGGGCGTGCTGGTGCTGGGCGATCCGCGCCTGCTGAGCAAGTCCTACGGGCGGGTGTTCCTGGACAGCCTGCCGCCGATGCCGAGAACGCGGGATCTGGAACGGGTACGGGCGTTTTTCGCGGAGTAGGAGGAAACAACATGACCATGACATTTCACGCGGTTTATGAGAACGGCGTCTTTCGCCCCACTCGAAAAGTAGATTTGCCCGAACATTGCGAAGTCGCTGTCGAGATTCATCAAGTTCAGGTAGAACGGGTAAAACCGGGGCTCGACGACATCTACGCCATCCTGTCCGAGCGATTCGACTCTGGAGAACCCGATGTCGCCGCCCGGCACGACGAGCATCAACCGTGAAGGCGGTCGTTCTCGACACGGTCGGATTGTTAGCGCTGTGGGATGTGACCGACCAGTGGCGATGGCGTTGCGCGGAGAATTGATCATCCCCACCGAGGCGGATTGGGAAAATGCCTGGACAGCGTATCAACGCGGCGAAGCGGGGCAGGCGGGAATCGTCGATCAGGTGTCTTTCATCATCATGCGCCAGTTGGGCATCACGGAAGCCTTCACAAACGACCGGCATTTCCGAGCCGCCAGCCTGAGGGTGCTTTTTGAAGCGATGAATCGCCTACGGTCGCCCGATCAGAGCCGCGAGAATAGCTGAAGCAGACCAGGAATCTACCCTGGTGAGTATCGGCTCGATCGGTCCGGGGGCCGCGCGCCGCCGAAAGCACTAACGACTGTCAGGATATTTGACAATTAATGGTGACGAAGGTATCGCCCACCTAGCCCTTTTAAGGTCATTTAGGCGGTCTTCAAAGTGCTGGTATCGCCCACCAAAGCAGAGGGGACGATAAGGATCTGCAAGCGGTAAGCCGTTGAAATCCGGCCGATTCCCCAGCCTATGAGAAAGCCCCGCCCCATCCGGCTGTCGAAGGACCTGTTTTCCGTATCGGACAGCTTGTTCCAGCCCCTGCCTGAAGAGGTGTCGGCTATTTTTACACTTTGTCGGTCGTTTCTCCGTTCGAGTTCTATGTTAATCAAATACTTGTAGATTTGGCTCGATTGGGGCTTGCGGCCAGCGCTATGGCGCAGGCGCTTGACCTGACGTTCCAGGGAAACTTGACGAACGATAACGATGTGGTCTTGATCGATTTCTCTGTTGACGCTCCGAGCACCGTCACCGTGTTTTCCTCGTCTTGGCTGTATGGCAGTCCGCCCGCTGGTTCTGGACTCGGTGGATTCGATCCGATGTTGGGTATCTGGGATGCAGCGGGAAATCAGATCTATTTCCAGGATGATGGTGGCAATGCAGGCAGTACGCTCGTCGACGGTGTTCCTTATAACCATGGCGTGTGGGACAGCTACTACATCGTAGACTTGAGTGCGGGAGATTACACGGCCAAGCATCACCCAATACAACAACTTCCCCGCTGGCTCGACGCTTGCGGATGGTTTCAGCGAAGATGGCAACCCGAATTTCACTTTTGATAATGGGTGGGGAACGCAACCGCTTTTCAACGGCGTGGCGAATATTCCAAACGACCCTCGCACGGATTTTTGGCAATTTCATCTGCTGAATGTCGAGCAAGCTGAAGTCCGGGTTCCCGAACCCGCCACCCTCGTCCTGCTGGGCATCGGTCTGGCGGGCTTGGGCACCATGCGTCGCCGCAAGGCCTGAAGACTGTCAGTATTCTTTACAGTCAAGAACGGCGGTCGAATGGCCGCCGTTTTCTTTTTACATGCGTATCTTGACATTCCCCAGTCACCACCACTCGCCTTCCCCGCTACTTCGTCCAAGTCAACCTCAATCCCTGATCCCGCGCGGCGACAGCCGGCAACTCCTCTGGCTCAATATGGATTCCAGTCAGTTCGGTGCGTTATGCGACCAGCAATGTTAAG
>JAVMKJ010000175.1:0-13118 GCA_031732855.1 Candidatus Competibacter sp. | reverse complement strand
TTTCGACATGTAATGAGCGGCTCATGATTCGATCATCAAAGTAGGGTTAAAAGAATATTATAACATAATCTAGCCGTAAATGGTATAATAACCACCCTGACCATCAATGCCGTCAGCCTGGTGTTTTTCTCACTGATAGGGGGGTATCACCTGGCGGCCGTGCAGGGGAACGCCAGCGCCCAGTATCACCTGGGCATGATGTACGCGGCCGGTCTCGGCGCCATGAAAAATGAAGCGCAAGCCGTTGACTGGTTCCGCCGGGCGGCCGTGCAAGGATATGCCCAGGCCCAGTATCAACTTGGCGGGATGTACGTGGCCGGTCGCGGGGTCGCGCGGGATGCGGCGCAAGCGGCGCGGTGGTTTCACGAGGCCGCCCTGCGGGGACACGCCAGCGCGCAGTATCAACTGGGCTTGATGTACGCGGCCGGTCGCGGGGTCGCGCAGGATGAGGGGCGGGCCATGGCCTGGTTCCGCCAGGCCGCCGACCAGGGCGACGCCCAGGCCCAGTATCAGCTTGGCCTTCTGTACGACCAGGGTCTGGGCGCGCCCCAGGATTACCGGGCAGCGGCGCGGTGGTACCGTCAAGCCGCCGACCAGGACGATGCCGATGCGCAGTACCACCTTGGCGTCCTGTACGAGGACGGTCGCGGGGTTGCACGGGACGCGGCGCAGGCCCAGCTCTGGTACCGCCAGGCCGCCGACCGGGGCGATGTCAACGCGCGGTATCGACTCGGGATGATCGAGAACAGGCAACGGCTGGTTATCCGCGCCCTGAACGACACCACCCGGTCGGGTCGCTACGCGGAAGTCGAACCGCTATTCCAGCGGGCGCTGGCAACAAGGCAGGAAAACCCACCGGAAAAGCCCTGGGTTGATACGGACCTGTTGGTGATTCTGAACAATCTGGCCTTGCTCTACCTCAACACCGGCCGCCATACGGAGGCCGAGCCGCTGCTCCGGCGGGCGCTGGCGATCCTGGTGGATGAACCGGGGCTGGTTTCGGACCCCGGCTTGCTGGCCCCGATTCTGCAAAGCCTGCCCACGGCTTATGAAGATCTGCCCTTGGTGAATTATCACGACAAGCTGATATTCATCGACGTTCAGTTGCTGGCCGGGACCCTGACCAACCTGGCTTTTCTTTACCAGAATACCCACCGTTACGCCGAGGCCGAGCCCCTGCTCCAGCGGGCGCTGGCGATCTGGGTCAAGGTGCTGGAATCGCCCTACCTGTGGCAAAACAGGCCAGGCGAACTGGTTCTGTTGCACGGCGACTTCGATTCCGAGGTAAAGGCCGGGCAGCGGATTCAGCCGCTATCGGGTCTGGCTTACAGTCTGCACCTCCTGGCCCTGGCGTACGGCGAAACCCATCGTCGCGCGGAGGCCGAGCGGCTGCTTCAGCAGGCGCTGGCGATCTGGGAACAGCAGGGGGGACCGGAGCATCCCAATGTGGCCGCGAGCCTTGCAAGCCTGGCCGCGCTGTACCTGGCAGCCGGCCGTTACCCGGAAGCCGAGCCGCTGTACCGGCGCGCGCTGCGCATCGCCCACGCGGCCGGAGTCCCGGTTCTCCTTTGGCAGGCGCAATACGGCTACGCGACATTACTGCGAGCCATGCAGCGCCCCGACGCCGCCATTTTCTTCGGCAAGCAGGCGGTGAACACCTTGCAGGCGCTCCGCATCCAGCTCGCGCCGACGGATCGCGCTCGGAGCGCCTTCGTCACCCGCGTGGCCTACGTTTACACGGCCCTGGCCGAGTGGCTGAGGGACGCCGGCCGGCTGCCGGAAGCCCAGGAGGTGCTCGACCTGCTCGGGGAGGACGACTATTTTCAGTACGTCCGCCCCGATCCAGGCGCGGCCAGGATGGCGGCCTTCAGCGCAGCCGAGACCCGCGCAGCCGAGCGGTACCGCACGACCGGCGCCAGCCTGGCCCGGCTGACCGCCGAACGTGAAGCCCTGCGGGTCCTCGCCACCCGCGGTTCCGACCAGGACACCCGGCTGACGCCACTCAACCCGCAGTGGACCGCCGCCCAACAGGCCTTCGAGCGCGCGGTGCAGGCTTGCGGGAGAGGGCTTGGGGGCGAAGGCGTCCATGATCGACTCTTACCACGCCCTGTAACGCCTCGCGCAACTCCTCCCCGGTAAAGCCGCACAGGTCGTGATAATCCGGATCGGCGCTCACGTCTTCCGCCACCTTGTAGCCGCTGGTGATGTCGCTTAAGAAGCCGTACAAAAACCCCCCTCTCCCTCCGGGAGAGGGGTTGGGGGTGAGGGCGGTTTTTCAACAGCTTAGCTCACGAGAGGCTGTACAAAAACGCCTCTAACACCACCCCTTCGCCCTGCGCCAGATCGTGGTAACGATCCGTGCCGCGCAAGGGGCTGATCATCACTTCAGTAGCACGCCCACACTCCGCGAACCGGTCGGTTCAAACCAGGCGGATTTCCAACCGCTTGCCGCAGGCCCGGGCGTATTTGCGCAGAGTCTCCAGCGAGGGAGAGTGCTTGTGGTTGCCCAGGCTGCCCTCGATGCGGGCCAGCGAGGAGGGTTTGATGCCCATGCGGGCGGCGACTTCGGCCTGGGTCAGACCGGCGGCCTTGCGAGCGGCCAGCAGGGCGTCGAGCGCGGCGAATTCGTCGGCCTGCGCGGCGTAGGCGGCGCAAAACGCCGGGTCCTGCATCCATTCGGCCTTGGTGGCTTCGAGGTCGAAGGGTACCGGGTGGTAGGTGTCGATGGCTGGGGCAGTGGGTTGATCGTGGGATTTAGCCATGGTGCAACTCCTGGAGGCGTCGCCGGGCGATCCGCAGGTCGGCGGGCGGCGTCCGTTGGGTTTTCTTGATCAGGGCGTGCAGGATGACGAGGCGTTGCCCGACCAGCGTGCAGAAGAACGCCCGTCCCACGCCTTCGGGTCCTCGGGCGCGAATTTCGAACAGTCCGTCGCCCATCGCCCGGGTATAGGGCAGGCCAAGATTCGGGCCATGCTCGGCCATGCGTTCGGTGATGCCGAGATAGCTCGCTCTAATCTCCGGCGGCCAATTCCAGATGTCGGCTTTGACGGTTGCGCTGTAAAAGCTGATCGAGTAGCTCATCCACGGATATTAACATTCATGTTGATGCGCGCAAGGTCAACAGCACTGGATTGCCGGCTGCTGCTGGTGGTGGTGGAACGTCACCACAAACGCCGTCTTGGATGGGGACGATCTCGGCGCCGCCGCCGGCCTCGACCCGGGCCAGGAACTCCACCGCCCGGAACCAGGCAGGATCGGTGGCGGCCACCCACTGTCCGGCGCTGGGCGCCGCCTCTTCCAGCCGCTGGTCGAACAGGCGATGTCTGACGAACCGGCCAGGGGCGCGCAAGGTCCCTTTCCGGATCGCCGGCTGTTATCCCCCGGTTAGGCGCCCTGCTTACGGCCTGCGCTGAAAGCAGGCGGTTCGCCATGAAGCAGCTTGCCGTGCTCCATCACATACACCACCGGGATCTTCGGGTTGTTGATGTCCTTCCCGCCGTCCGCATGCCACTTCTGCTCCCACTTGGTGAAGTAGAACTCAAGGTCAGCCGGTTCGAGCAGGTACACCGCCTGTAGCGCGATGTGCCGATAGATAGCGAACACCCAGGGCACCTGCCGATACTTGGGAATGATGGCCGGGTTCATGTGATGGTGGGTCGAGAACCCCCTGGTCAGTTCGATATTGACCGACTTCAATTCCTAACTCTCGTCCCGACATGATGACGAATCTACAGACTTTGAGTAGCACCCCATGCTGATGAAGACCAAGACCGCCCCCGCCTACTAAACCGCCAGGGGCGCCGCGTTGATTGGCGATGCGCGGGAACTGCTGGAAGAACTCCCCGACGGCAGCGTGAACCTGGTCATCACCAGCCCGCCCTTCGCCCTGCGGCGCCAGAAGGAATATGGCAACCTGGACCAGCGCGAGCACATCGACTGGTTCCTGGGGTTCGGCCGCGTCGTCCATCGCAAGCTGCGCGAGGATGGCAGCTTCGTGGTCGATTTCGGCAAGGCCTACCTGAAGGGCGTCCCGGCGCGCAGCCTCTACAACTTCCGGGTCCTGATCCGCATGGTCGATGAACTGGGCTTCTTCCTCGCGGAAGACTTCTACTGGTTCAATCCGTCGAAGCTGCCGAGCCCGATTGAGTGGGTAAACAAGCGCAAGCTGCGGGTGAAAGACTCCATCAACACCGTGTGGTGGTTCGGCAAGACCGAGTGGCCCAAGGCCAACATCACCCAGGTCCTCACCCCCTACAGCGACCGGATGAAAAAGCTGATCGAGGACCCCGACAAATTCTACACCCCCAAGGTCCGACCCTCCGGGCACGACATCGGCAAGGGGTTCGCCAAGGACAACGGAGGAGCTATCCCGCCGAACCTGCTGCAGATCCCCAACTCGGAATCCAACGGCCAGTACCTGTCCGGCTGCAAGGCGGTGGGCATCAAGGGCCACCCGGCGCGCTTCCCGGCGAAGCTGCCGGAATTCTTCATTCGGATGCTCACCGAGCCGGACGACCTGGTGGTGGATATATTCGGCGGTTCGAACACCACGGGGCAGGTTGCCGAGCAGGAAGGTCGCCGCTGGCTGGCGTTTGAAGCCTTGCCCGAGTATGTCGCGGCGTCTTCATTTCGCCTGCTGAACAAAGACACCCCACCTGAAGTGATGAAATCCCTCTATGCCAGGATTCTCGCCGGGGAGTCCGTCAATATCGCCGATTATCTTCGGCAGCCACGCCTGGATTTGCGCGAGGAAATCGACGCCTATGGTTCCTGACCCTTCGTTCCAGCTCCCCAAGCACCACGCCGGTCGCCCGTGATCCCAAATACCTGTGGAGAAACCTCGTCGGTGATCGCCGCGCGGCAACGCGCCGGGCTGTCGCTCCGCGCTCCGGTCACCCTGCTGGAGATCGAGCAGCCTCGATCAACTCGATATCCTTCTTTAGCAACTCGTTGACAAGCTGACCGATGTCGATGCCCTTGGCCTTGGCGCGTGCGGCCAGATACGTTTCCACCTCGGCTTCCAAATACACCGGCAGGCTCAGGTGCGCTTGGGGCTGATAGAACTGGCCGCGCGTGCCCCGAGAGAAATCGATCTCGGCGGGCATGTCGTCATCATACGGATCGGTCTGATTCCTCATGGTAATCACCTGATTGCCTTGCCTACCGTGATTCGTTTTCGTACTGTCGGCGTTCGTTCCGGGTGGCTTCGCGCGCCGAAATGATGCGCACTTGGGCACGGTGCGGTCCAGTGGCCGTGAATGTGTGCGATACCGCCAACAGCTTGCCTTCGCTGGACAGGCCCAAGGTGAACCAGCGTTCTTCGAACTCGCTGTGCTCGGCGTCGAACACCGTCAGCGCCAGCGCGTCGAGCAACACCGTGGCGGCTTGCGCGAACGTCACGCCGTGCTTGATCGCGTTCGACGCAGCCTTGGTCGGGTCCCAGATAAAATCCAGTTGCGGGCTCCCACCATCCGCGCTCACGGGTGTCGCTCCATCACGGACCCAGTGATCCCCGCCATTCTCCCGGCTCATTCCTTACCCCCGTCTTCCATAACCGCCACAACCCACGCGACCTCTTCGCCATTTCCGCCGACGCTACCACCCATCGTTTTGGAGATCCAGCCATGGGTGACTTTCACCGCTGCATTGACTTCATTCTGGCCGAAGAAGGCGGCTTGTTAATCACCCGCACGACCCCAGCGATTTGACGAACTACGGCATATCACAACGCGCTTATCCAACCCTCGACATTGCCGGACTGACTCTTTCCGAAGCCCAAGCCCTCTACCGCCGCGACTACTGGCAGCCGCTGCGTGGCGACCGTTACCGACCGACCTCGACCTGCTCGACAGCCGGTTCTTGGCCTCCAACATATTGACTTGCATGGGAGACATCGAAAGCTCTGTTTGGCTCATCTTAGCCAAACCGCATCAGGCCAGTAAACGCCGGCCAAGGCTTCCTCCCATGGACACGCGACAAGTGGAAGTGCCGCCGCCGCGATCCGCCTCGCCGCATCCGTCAAGCTCTACGAACTGGGGCGGCTGTCTTCCGGTGCGGCCGCGCGGCTGGCGGGCGTGCCGGTCTTTCCGAGCAAGCTGGCCGATTACGGCGTCGATGCGCAAAGTACGTTGGAGTCGCGCGGGATAACGTCCGGCTATTTCCCCAAGTGCCGCGCCGGTTGCCCGTGATCCAGGAGACCACTGCTGAAGCTGCCGCAAGGCAAACCTGGACGGAAGTGGATCACTCAGTCAACCGGAGCGCACCAGAATCGTATCCGGCAGGTAGTCCTGGAATAACCGATCATAGGTGACCATACGCATACCCTCGCAAAGGCAGTGCGCAGGGATATTCCGGCACATCTGTTGAAAACCATTCAGGAGGCGATTCAACATGGCCAGTGAGGAATACATGACCGGTCAGGCGTTGGGTGAGAAATCGGACCGGACAAGTTCGCTGGCGGATCAGGCCGGCACCGGCGCCGTTTGCCGGGCGCTACAATACAATAGTCTCATCTCCCCCTTCCCGACCGGCCGGCGATCCAGTCATGACCCGCAAAAAACTTCCCATCGGCATCCAGACCTTCCGCGAGATGCGCGAAGATGACTGCTACTACGTCGACAAGACTGCCTTTGCTCTGAAGCTGATCGAGGAAGGCAAGTACTATTTCCTCTCCCGCCCCCGCCGCTTCGGCAAATCACTGTTTCTGGACACCCTGGCCGAACTCTTCGCGTGCAACCAGCCGCTGTTTCGCGGACTGTACGCCCAAGACCGCTGGAACTGGTCAAGGCCAGCACCGATTATCCGGCTGAGCTTCGGCAGCGGCGTGTTGCACGGCCGGGCCGAGCTGGATCGGCGGATTCTGGCCCTGTTGCACGACAACCGCATGGCGCTGGATGTGGCGTGCTCCGACCCGACCGATGTCGTCGGGTGTTTCAGCGAGTTGATCCGCAACGCCCACGTGGCCACCAGGGAACGGGTGGTCGTCCTGGTGGACGAATACGACAAACCGATCCTGGACAACCTGACCGCGCCGGACATCGCCCGCGAGATGCGCGACGGGCTACTCAATCTGTATTCGGTGATCAAGGATTCAGACGCCCACATCCGTTTCGCCTTTCTGACCGGCGTGTCCAAGTTCAGCAAGGTCAGTCTGTTTTCGGGACTGAACAACCTGAATGACATCACGGTGGACGCACGCTATTCGGCGATCTGCGGCTACACGGAAGCGGACGTGGACACGGTGTTCGCCGCCGAACTGGAGGGACTCGACCGCGAGCGGATCCGCGCGTGGTACAACGGCTACAACTGGACCGGGGACGCGGTATACAACCCCTTCGACTTGCTGTTGCTCTTCCAGGAACGCCAGTTCCGGCCCTGGTGGTTCGAAACCGGCACCCCGACCTTTCTGGTCGAGTTGCTCGCCCAGCGGGGCTTTTTCACTCCCCACCTGGCGCGGCGACAAACCAGCATGGAACTGCTCTCCACCTTCGACGTCGAGCAGATCAACAGCGACGCCCTGCTGTTCCAGACCGGCTATCTCACCATTCATCAGGTCGAGGAGCCCCTGCTCGGCTATTGGGTGTATACGCTCGGCTATCCCAACCACGAGGTGGAAACCAGCCTCAATGCCGCCCTGCTGATCGGTTATGGCGCCGACGGCCAGCGGGCCTTCGAGAACCGCCTGCGCCTGCTCCAGTTGCTGACCCGCGCGGACTGCGCGGGACTCCAGGCTCTGTTCCAGTCCTTCTTCGCCAGCATCCCCCACGACTGGCATCGCAACAACCCCATCGCCCGGTACGAAGGCTATTACGCCAGCGTGTTCTACAGCTACTTCGCCGCCCTGGGCCTGCCCATCACCCTGGAAGATGCCACGAACCACGGCCAGATCGACATGACGGTGCGGTTCAACCAACACCTCTATCTCTTCGAGTTCAAGGTCGTCGAACTGGCGCCGGAAGGCCGGGCGTTGCAGCAGATCAAGGATCGGGGCTATCCGGAAAAGTACCGCGCCACGGGCGAGCCGATTCACTTGATCGGGGTCGAGTTCAGCCGGGAAACCCGTACCGTGGTGGGGTTCGAAGTGGAAACCCAGAGCGTTCTATTTTAGAGGCGTTTTTGTACAGCCTCTAGGCATCTAAGTCATTGAAAATAAAGCCCTCACCCCCAACCCCTCTCCCACGGGGAGAGGGGAGTTTTTGTACAGTCTCTTAATCTTCCTCCGCCCATGGACACTCTCACCCTCACCCGCCCCGACGACTGGCATTTGCACGTCCGCGACGGCGCGGCGCTGCGCGCGGTCGTTCCGCACAGCGCCCGCCAGTTCGCCCGCGCCATCATCATGCCCAACCTGCGACCGCCGGTCGCGACGACCGAACAGGCGCTGGCCTACCGGGAGCGGATTCTGGCGGCGGTGCCGCCGGGCCTGGATTTCCAGCCGCTGATGACGCTGTATCTGACCGACAATACCCGGCCGGCCGAAATCGCCCGCGCCAGAGACTCCGGTCACATCAAGGCCTGCAAGCTCTACCCCGCCGGCGCCACCACAAACTCCGATTCCGGCGTGACCGACCCGCGCAAGCTCTACCCGGTGCTGGAAGCGATGCAGCTTCAAGGGTTACCCCTGCTGGTTCACGGTGAAGTCACCGACCCGGAAGTGGACGCATTCGATCGCGAGGCGGTGTTCGTCGAGCGGGTGCTGGTTCCGGTGGTCCGCGATTTTCCAGCCCTGAAGATCGTGCTGGAGCACATTACGACCCAGGAGGCGGCGGATTGCGTGCGGGAGGGGCCGGCCACGCTGGCGGCGACGATTACCGCCCATCACCTGCTGTACAACCGCAACGCCATTTTCCAGGGCGGCATTCGGCCGCATTACTACTGCCTGCCGATCCTCAAGCGGGAGCGCCACCGCCAGGCGCTGCTCCAGGCCGCTACCGGCGGCAACCCCAAGTACTTTCTCGGCACCGACAGCGCCCCACATCCGCGCCAGGGCAAGGAAGCCGCATGCGGATGCGCCGGCTGCTACACCGCCGACACCGCGCTGGAACTCTACGCCGAGGCTTTCGACGCGGCCGGCGCGCTGCATCGGCTGGAAGCTTTCGCCAGCTTCCACGGTCCCGATTTTTACGGCCTGCCGCGCAACAGCGGCACCGTCACCCTGCGCCGCCAGCCGGTGGCGGTGCCCGAGTCCTTCCCCTTCGACGCGGACGAACTGATTCCCCTGCGGGCCGGGGGCCTGCTCGACTGGCGGCTGGCGGATCGAACGCGGGTAGTGTGTTCACTCTAATTTTCGTTGCTACAGTACGCCTCAACAAAGGTTGAAACCCCGCCGGCAAAGACAAAAACCGGCATTCCGATCAAGACCTTGAGTCGAGGAGAGTATCATGGCAAACGTCGCGCTGAAGAACATCATGGAAACCCCGGTGGCCACCAACATCCGCGAGTCGGCCAATCGCATCTGGCTGGCGGGTCTGGGCGCCTACGCCAAAACCCAGGAGGAAGGCGAGAAGCTGTTCCAGTCGCTGATCAAGGAAGGCGAGAAAGTCGAGAAGCAGGCCAAGAAGACGGCCGAGGCCCGCATCGAGGAAGCCAAGGGCAAGGTGGTCGAGTTCCGCGGCAAGGCCAACCAGCAGTTCGATCGGCTGGAAGAGCTGTTCCAGGAGCGGGTCGCCCAAGTGCTGAACCGGATCGGCATCCCGACCCAGGAGGACATCCAGGAATTGGCCAAGCGGGTCGAGGCGCTGAACGAAAGCATCATGGCGCTGAAAAAGTAAGCACCCGTTTAAAATCCGCTCGAACGAGGCTCCGCGGCATCGCGCCGCGGGGCCTCGTTGCTTTGCTATCATGGCCGATATCCGAGGTCGCGCCGAGGAGCACTGCCCATGAACGCGTTACCCTCTCCCCAACAACCGCCCTGGCACGCCTTGCCCGCCGAGCAGGTTTTGCGGGCACTGAAGACCGCAGCCGCCGGCCTGAGCGAAGCGGAAGCGGCGCGGCGGCTGGCGATTCACGGGCCGAATCGGCTCCGCCCCCCCAAGCGGCGCGGTCCGGTCGTCCGCTTCCTGCTCCAGTTTCACAACGTGCTGATCTACGTGCTGCTGGCCTCGGCCGCCATCACCGCCGCGCTGGGTCATGCGGTGGACACCGGGGTGATCCTGGGCGTGACGATCATCAACGCCATCGTCGGTTTCGTGCAGGAAGGCAAGGCGGAATCGGCCCTGGCCGCGATTCGGAACATGCTGTCGTTGCACGCGCTGGTGCTGCGCGACGGGCAACGCCGGGAAATTCCCGCCGAAGACCTGGCGCCGGGCGACTGGGTGCTGCTGCAATCCGGCGACAAGGTGCCGGCCGATCTGCGGCTGATCGAGGTCAAGAATCTGCGCGTTCAGGAAGCGGTGCTGACCGGCGAGGCGGAAGCGGTTGAAAAAGCCGTGACCCCGGTCGCGGCCGAGGCGGCGATCGGCGACCGGACCGACATGGCCTATTCCGGCACGCTGGTCGGCTACGGCCAAGGCGTCGGAGTCGTCGTGGCGACCGGCGAACATACCGAGATCGGCCGCATCAGCGCCCTGCTGGAACAGGTCGAGGAAATCGCCACTCCCCTGTTGCGGCAGATGGCCCAGTTCGGGCGCTGGCTGAGCGCCGCCATCGTGCTGGCGGCGGTGGCGACCTTTGCGCTCGGCGCATACTGGCGCGGCCTGCCCGAGGACGACATGTTCATGGCGGCGGTGGCGCTGGCGGTGGCGGCGATTCCCGAAGGACTGCCGGCGATCATGACCATCATCCTGGCTATCGGCGTCCAGCGCATGGCCGGGCGCAACGCCATCGTTCGTCGCCTGCCGGCGGTGGAAACGCTGGGCGCGGTCACCGTGATCTGCTCCGACAAGACCGGCACCCTGACCCGCAACGAAATGACCGTGCAACGGATCGTGACCCCCGACCGGGTATTTACGGTCAGCGGCGCCGGTTATGCTCCAACGGGTGGGTTCGGTCTGGACGGCATCCCGATCCTGCCCGACGACGCGCCGGACTTGCGGGCCATCGCCCGCGCGGGACAACTGTGCAACGACGCCGTGTTGCGCGAGCAGGACGACGAATGGCGGACGGAAGGCGATCCCACCGAGGGTGCGCTGTTGACCCTGGCCCGCAAGGCCGGTCTCGATCCGGTCGCCGAACCGGAGCGCTTCCACCGCGTGGACAGCATCCCCTTCGAATCCGAGCATCGATTCATGGCCACCCTGCACCACGACCATCACGGCCATGGCTTCATTTACGTCAAGGGCGCGCCGGAACGGGTTCTGGCGATGTGCGCGCGCGAATTGGGCGACGCCGGGCCGCAACCCCTGCGCCCCAACTACTGGCGGGACCGGATCGAGGAACTGGCGACCCTGGGCCAGCGGGTGCTGGCGGTCGCGTTCCGCGCCACCGCCGAGACCCGCGGCGAACTGACCTTCGAGGATGTCGAGGAAGGTCTGACTCTGCTGGGATTGCTGGGCATCAGCGATCCGCCGCGCGAGGAAGCCATCCGGGCGGTGCGGCAAACCCGGCAGGCCGGCATCCGGGTCAAGATGATCACCGGCGACCACGGCGCGACGGCGCGGGCCATCGCCGCCCAGATCGGAATCGGCGACGGGCATCGGGTGCTGACCGGACCGGAGCTGGAAGCCCTGGACGACGCGGCGCTCCGGGCGGTGGTCATGGACACCGATGTCTACGCCCGCGCCAGTCCCGAACATAAACTGCGGCTGGTCGCGGCGCTGCAGGCCAACCGGCAGGTGGTGGCGATGACGGGCGACGGGGTCAACGACGCTCCGGCCCTCAAGCGCGCCGACATCGGCGTGGCGATGGGCATGAACGGTACCGAGGCCGCCAAGGAAGCCGCGGCCATGGTGCTGGCCGACGACAATTTCGCCTCCATCACGCATGCGGTGGAGGAAGGCCGCACCGTCTACGACAACCTGCGCAAGGCGCTGCTGTTCATCCTGCCGACCAACGGCGCCCAGGCGCTGGTGGTGGTGGCCGCCATCCTGCTCGGCGTCGCCCTGCCGATCACGCCGGTACAGATTCTGTGGGTCAACATGGTGACGGCCGTCACGCTGTCGCTGGCGCTGGCGTTCGAGCCGGCCGAGGCCAACGTGATGCAACGGCCGCCGCGCGATCCCGGCGAGCCGCTGCTGTCGGGCATCATGTTGTGGCGCATCGGCGCGGTATCGGTGCTGCTGGTCGTCGCGCCGCTGGGGCTGTTTCTGTGGGAAGCCGCCAACGGCCGGCCCACCGACGAGGCCCGTACCCTGGCGGTGAACGCGCTGGTGATGGGCGAGATTTTCTACCTGTTCAACAGCCGCTATATCCACGCTTCCGTTCTGTCGCGGGAGGGTCTGCTGGGCAGCCGTCCCGTGCTCGCCACCATCGGGCTGATGGTGTTGCTGCAACTGGCTTTTACCTACCTGCCGCCGATGCAGTCCCTGATGGGAACGACCGCGATCACCGCCGCGGATTGGGGCATCGTCACCCTGGCCGGGCTGGCGGTGCTGCTGCTGGTGGAGTTGGAGAAGGCGGTGTGGCGCGTGGTGCGAAAGGCCGCGGGTGGCTGAGGAGTCGGGCGCCAAGTTAATGCCGCGCGCCGGGCGGCGACGGTTGAAAATCCCGGAAGGCGGGAAACCGGTCCCCGTCCGGTTCCGGGCGGTCCGCCGCGCCCATGATCTCCTCGGCCAGGCTGGCGAAATCGGCCGGCTCGTCGGCCAGCAGGTTCTCGTACAGGACCGCGTCCCAGCACTCGATGCGGCTGGCATAGGCCAGCAGGATCGCGGTGTCGCGGATGCCGGCATAGTCCAGCAGGCGCCGGGGCAGCAGCAAGCGACCGCTGCCGTCCAGTTCCAGTTCGGTGGCCCCCCGGTGGAAGTAGCGGACGAAATCCCGATTCTTCTTGACGTACAGGTTGAGCCGGCCGATCTCGGCGGTGACCCTCTGCCACTCGTTGAAGGGATACAGCACCAGATGCCGTTCGAAGCCGCGGTTGACGACGAAGCGGCCCTCCGCATCGACCGGAAGCTGTTTTCTCAGCGCGGCCGGCAGCGCGATTCGCGCCTTGGAATCGAGCCTGCATTCGAATTCGCCGAGAA
>JAVMKJ010000174.1:0-13314 GCA_031732855.1 Candidatus Competibacter sp. | reverse complement strand
GGCCGGCCCCGCCAAGCGCAGCGCGTGGGGCCGGGCGGGCAGAGGCGGCGCGGGCGGTTCGCGGTCCGTTCGTGCACCGCCCGTACCGACGGGGCCGGGCCGGACGCCCGGCCTGGTGGAAATCCCGCTATCCGTTCCCGGCGCGGGGGCCGTGACTGATCTTGGGGGCGATCATCCAGTGCCGCAGCCACGGGGGTGAACGACTACACCCTGATTACCCTGTTCCCCCCGCTGAAGAATTTTCGCACGGCGCACACCAGACGAATTTAGCCGACGACTCCGTTATCCTGGTTACCCTGGTTATCCCTCCGCCCTCGTGCGTGTATTTTTGCATCTCAGCGAAAGCCGCTACGCTAGAATCCACTCCGACACGAATTGAAAGTTTCGACGGGGGAACAGCGTCACCCGGCAGCGATGGGGATCACTCCGGGGGTAGCAAAAAATCCCTTTGAATTTAAAGCAATTTAAATCAATTACATAGTAGTTGACCGCAGACGATATGGACAGCGAACATGCCAAAAGGAAGAACGCCCATACTCACCAGCGAGCCACCACGCCCATGTTTCGTTCGACCGTGCTGTCCGGCCTGCTCACGGCGATTCTGCTCGTGACCGTGCCCCCGCTCCCGGCGGCAACGCCGGAAAACCCCGCCGCGCCCCCCGCCGCAGTCCCGCCGGTCGCCCCCAGCGGGACCAGCGTCCGCAAAACCGTCGTGCTCGACGACTTCGAGGATCTCGGCGGCTGGAGCGTGGTCACTTCGCCCGGCGCCCGCCTGGAAATCGCCCAGGATAGCGGCCACGTCGGCCGGAGCATGCGGCTGGACTTCGAGTTTCAGGACGGCGCCGGCTACGCCATCGTCCGCAAAACCTTCTCACTGCGCCTGCCCGAAAACTTCGCCTTCCGGTTCCACGCCCGCGGCGAAGGTCCGACCGGCAACGTCGAATTCAAGCTGGTGGACCCCCGCCAGAGCGTCTGGTGGCTCAAGCGGCACGACTACACCTTCCCCCGCGAGTGGGAAGAACTCACGGTCAAAAAGCGCCATCTCAGCCTGGCCTGGGGACCCGGCGGAGCGCTGGACGAGGTAACGGCGATCGAATTCGCCATCGCGCCGGGCAAGCCGGGCAAGGGCTCGGTGTGGATCGACGACCTCACCTTCGAGGAACGCGAGGCGGTGCGGGATTACACCCTGACGCCCGCCGCCAGCGCGTCCACCGCCGCCGAGGGCCAACCTCCGGAGGCGGTGCTGGATCCGGACCTGGCGACCCGCTGGCACAGTGGAGCGCTGGCCGACGATCAATGGCTGATGCTGGATTTCCTCCTCACCCGCGAGTACGGCGGTCTGATCATCGACTGGGATCCGGACGATTACGCCACCGACTACCAGACTCAGGTCTCGGACAACGGCAAGGACTGGAAAACCGTTTACACGGTGCGCGACGGTAACGGCCGGCGCGATTACATCTTCCTGCCGAACGTGGAATCGCGCTACCTCCGACTCAACCTGCAGCGCAGCAGCCGCGGCCAGGGCTACGGCATCGGCCGCCTCGCGGTCCAGTCCTACGACTTCTCCGCCACGCCCAACCGATTCTTCGAGGCCATCGCCCGCGATGCCCCGCGCGGCTACTATCCCCGCTTCTTCCAGGGCGAGCAAGGTTACTGGACCGTGATCGGGGTCGGCGGGGACGGCAAGGAAGCCCTGCTCGGGGAAGACGGCGCGCTGGAGATCGACAAGGCCGGCTTCACCATCGAACCGTTCCTGTTCGCCGAGGGCCGGCTGATCACCTGGGCCGACGTCGACGCCACCCAGGAACTGGCCGACGGCTATCTGCCGGTTCCGACCGTGCGCTGGCAGCACGAAAACTTCTGGCTGTCGATCACGGCTTTCGCGGCGGGCAGGCCGGGCGATTCGTCGGCGTACCTCCGCTACCGGATCGAGAATCTGAGCGCCGAGACCCGCCACGTTAGCCTGTTTCTGGCGGTGCGGCCGTTCCAGGTCAACCCGCCCTGGCAGTCCCTCAACATGACCAGCGGCGTCTCGCCGATCCACGAACTGGACTACGCCGACCGGGTCATTCGGGTCAACGGCCACGGCAAGTCGATCGCCGTTCTGACCGCGCCCGACCGGTTCCGCGCCGCCACCTTCGATCAGGGGTCGATCACCGATTATCTGGCGGCGGGCAAGCTGCCCGACCGGACTCGCGTCGAGGATGGTTTCGGCTATGCCTCGGGCGCGCTGGAATACGGCTGGGATTTGCGGCCCGGAGAAGCGCGCGAGGTCTACCTGCGCGTTCCGTTCCACTCCGTCGAGACCGGCCTGCCGGCCCCCACCGACGCCGACGCCGCCGCTCAGGTGAACCGCTTGCTGGAGCAGACCCGCCGCGACTGGGAAGCGCGGCTGGACCGGGTCGGCCTGGAACTGCCGCCGGCCGCCGGCCGGCTCGCCCGGACCATCAAGAGCAACCTGGCCTACATCCTGATCAACCGCGATGGCTCCGCCATCCAGCCCGGCTCGCGGGCCTATGCTCGCTCCTGGATCCGCGACGGCGCCCTGACCTCGGCCGCCTTGCTGGGCATGGGCTACACCCAGGAAGTGCGCGAATTCCTGCAATGGTACGCCCCCTACCAGTTTGCGGACGGCAAGGTACCCTGCTGCGTGGACGGGCGCGGGGCCGACCCGACCCCCGAGCACGACAGTCACGGCGAGTTGATCTACACCGTGATGGAGTACTACCGCTACACCCGCGACGTCGGCTTCCTGCGCGAAATGTGGCCGTACGTGCTCAAGGCGGTCGGCTACATCGACTACCTGCGCCAGCAGCGGCTGACCGACATCTACCGAACCCCGGAACTGTGCATGTACTGCGGGCTGGTGCCGGAGTCGATCAGCCACGAGGGTTACTCCACCCAACCGCGCCATTCCTACTGGGACAACTTTTTCATCCTTCGCGGCCTGAAGGACGCCGCCGACATGGCGGCGATTCTGGGGGAGGACGGCGAGACGGCACGGATCGCGGCGATGCGCGACGCTTTTCGCAAGGACCTGTACGCCTCGATCCTGGAGACCATGAAGCTGCACCAGATCGACTATATTCCAGGGGCGGTCGAACTGGGCGATTTCGACCCGACGTCCACCACGGTCGCCATCGATCCGGGCGGCGAGCTGGGGTGGTTGCCGCAACCGGCGCTGGACCGCACTTTCGAGCGTTACGCCGAGTTTTTCCGCGCGCGTCGCGATGACCGGAAGTGGATCGCCTATACCCCTTACGAGTGGCGGGTGGTGGGTACCATGATCCGGCTGGGCTTCCGCGACCGGGCGCTGGAAGCGCTGGAGTTTTTCTTCGAAGGCCAGCGGCCGGCGGCCTGGAACCAATGGGCCGAAGTGGTATGGCGCGAGCCCCGCGCCCCGCGCTTCATCGGCGACATGCCGCACACCTGGGTCGGGTCCGATTTCATCCGCTCGGCACGCAGCCTGTTCGTTTACGAGCGCGAGGCCGACCAGGCGCTCGTCATCGGGGCCGGCATTCCCGCCGCCTGGGTGGAAAATCCGGAAGGGATCGCGGTCAAGCGGATGCCGACCTGGCACGGAACCTTGAACTACCGGATGGCGATGAGCGGGCCCAGCACCCTGCGGGTGCAATTGTCCGGCGACGTGACCGTGCCGCCGGGTCGCATCATCCTGCACTCGCCGCTCGACCGGCCGCTGCGGGAGGTGACGGTGGGTGGGCGACCGGCGATCACCTTCACCGCCAACGCCTTGACGCTGGATCAGTTCCCCGCGGAGGTGGAACTGCGTTATTAGGGGCGAGGGATGAAACCGCGCCGGGACGGCACTTCGGCGCGGTAGAGCTACACTTAACAAGCTTAAACGGTTCAAACACGCCGGGAGACTGTCCATGCATGCCGACCTCATCCAGCACGCCCGGTCCGTCGGTGGATACGTGCTCGCCAGCGGCCGCTACGCGACCTTTCTGACCGTCGCCGGCACCGGCTATTCGGCGTGGGGCGATCTGGCGCTGACCCGCTGGAATGCCGACCCGATCGAGGACGGCGACGGGTTCTTCCTGTATCTGCGCGACCTCGACAGCGGCGCGTTCTGGTCGCTGGGCCATCAGCCGGTGCCGAAACCGGCGGAACGCCAGGAAATCCGATTCCAGGCCGGCATCGCGGAGTCGTGCCGGCTGGACGACGACATCGAGGCCCGGCTGGAGATCTGCGTCGCTCCGGACGCCGATCTGGAGCTGCGGCGGGTGACGCTGCGCAACCTCGGCGACCGTCCCCGGCGGATCGAAGCGACCAGCTATGCCGAGGTGGTCCTGAACATCTGGGCCGCCGACGCCGCGCACCCGGCGTTTTCCAAGCTGTTCGTCCAGACCGAGTGGGTGGCGGAACATCGGGCGCTGCTGGCCCGGCGGCGACCGCGCGCTCCAGGAGAGCCGGCCTGTTGGCTGGTCCACGCGCTGGCCGGCGATGCCTCCTCCCCGGCTTTCCTCCTCGAACCGCAATACGAAACCGACCGCGCCTGCTTCATCGGGCGGGGTTATTCGCTCGCCGCGCCGCGGGCGCTGGTCGAATCCGAACCGCTGGCCGGCACCACCGGCAACGTATTGGACCCGATCGTCAGCCTGCGGCGGACGGTGGAATTGCCGGCCGGCGGCGAGGCGCGAGCGACCTTCCTGCTCGGCGCGGCCCAGGAACGGGACGCGGCGCTGAAACTGGCGGCGGATCACGCGGCGGCGGCGCGGGTCGAGGCGACGTTCCAGGCGGCGGCTGGTCACTCTGCCGACGTGGCGCCCCTTCGTCCCGTCTCACCTCCTCCCCGCCGCGCCGGCGGGGAAAAGTACCCGGCCGGTCCTTCCACCGCAACGCTCTCCTCCCAGGCCGGAGAGAGTCGGAATGGCGAAGAAGCGTCGGACGCGGAGCCGCTCCAGTTCTGGAACGGCCACGGCGGCTTCAGCGCCGACGGCAGCGAGTACGTCATCCGGCTGGAACCAGACGCCGCCGGCCGGCTGCGACTGCCGCCGCACCCCTGGACCAACGTCGTCGCCAATCCCCAGTTCGGCTTTATCGCCAGCGAGACCGGAGCCGGCTGCACCTGGAGCCGGAACAGCCGCGAGAACCGCCTGACCCCCTGGTACAACGATCCGGTGCTCGATCCACACGGCGAGGCGCTTTACCTGCGCGACGAGGAGGACGGCGCTTTCTGGTCCCTGCCGCCCGGTCCGATTCCCCAGCCGGTCCCCTACGAGGTCCGTCACGGTTTCGGCTACAGCCGCTACCGCCACGCCAGCCGGGAGCTGGAACAGGAGGTCTGGCTGTTCGTGCCGCGCGAGGACCCGGTCAAGCTCGCCCTGATTCGCCTGCGCAACCCGGGCGACCGGCCGCGCCGGCTGTCGCTGTTCGTCTATGCCCGGCTGGTGCTGGGCGTATTGCCGAACGACCATGCGGGGGAGATCGTCGTCGAACAGGATGGAACCACCGGCGCCCTGCTGGCCGTCAACCGCAACCGGGAATTCGCCGGGCGGATCGCCTTCGCCGCCGTATCGCCCACCGATACCGTACCCGTTCACATCACGGGCGATCGCGCCACTTTCATCGGCCGGCACGGCAGCCCCGCCCGGCCGGCGGCGCTGTCCCGCGATCGGAAACTGGATGGCCGGCTGGGCGTCGGTCTCGATCCGTGCTTCGCGCTGCAGGTGACGATTCAACTGGAACCGGGCGCCACCGCGGAACGCGCCTTTTTCATCGGCGAAGCCGACAACCGGGACGAGGTCCGCCGGCTGATCGGCCGCTACAGCGAGCACGGAGCGGTCGCCGCGGCGCTGGCCGAGGTCCGGGAATTCTGGCGCGACTGGCTGTCCGCCGTGCGGATCCGGACGCCGGCGCCGGCGCTCGATCTGATGGTCAACGGCTGGCTGGCCTATCAGACCCTGAGTTGCCGGCTGTGGGGACGCTCGGCGTTTTACCAGTCTGGAGGGGCATTCGGCTTTCGCGACCAGTTGCAGGACGCCGCCGCGCTGCTGTACCACGAGCCGGAACTGACTCGCCGGCAACTGCTGCTGCACGCCGCTCACCAGTTCGTCGAGGGCGACGTACAGCACTGGTGGCACCCGCCGGCCGACCGCGGCACCCGGACCCGCTTCAGCGACGATCTGCTGTGGTTGCCGTATCTGGCGACGTTCTACGCCCGCGCCACCGGTGACTGGAGCCTGTTCGGCGAACCGGCGCGCTTCCTCCGGGCCCGGCCGCTCGAACCGGGCGAAGACGAAGCGTTCCTGACTCCGGAGGATTCGGGCGAGACCGCGAGCCTGTACGAACACTGCTGCCGGGCGCTGGATCGCTCGCTGACCCACGGCCGGCACGGCCTGCCGCTGATGGGGACGGGAGACTGGAACGACGGCATGAACCGGGTCGGCCGGGAAGGGCGCGGCGAGAGCGTCTGGCTGGGCTTCTTCCTGTACGCGATCCTGGGCGAGTTCATTCCGGTGTGCGGCCAGCACGGCGACTACAACCGGGCGCGACGCTACGCGGCGTTCCGCAGCCATCTGGCCGCGGCCCTGAACGAACACGGCTGGGACGGCGAATGGTACCGCAGGGCCTGGTACGACGACGGCGCGGTGCTGGGCTCGGCCGCCAGCGACGAATGTCAAATCGATGCCCTGGCGCAGGCCTGGGCGGTGATCTCGAGGACCGCGCCCTGGGCCCGGGCCGAATCGGCCCTGGACGCGGTCGAGCGGCACCTGATTTCGGACCGGGACGGGTTGATCCGACTGCTGGCCCCGCCGTTCGAGCACACGCCCCACGATCCCGGTTACATCAAGGGCTATGTCGCCGGGGTTCGAGAGAACGGCGGCCAGTACACTCACGCGGCGCTGTGGGTGGTGCGGGCGCTGGCCGAACTGGGCCGGCGCGACCGGGCGGCACGGCTGCTGGAGCGGCTCAGCCCGATCAGCCGTGCCCTCGATCCCGCGGCGGTGGCGACTTACCGGCTGGAACCGTTCGCCGTCGCCGCCGACGTCTACGGGGTGGCGCCGCACGTCGGCCGCGGCGGCTGGAGCTGGTACACCGGGGCGGCGGGCTGGATGCTGCGCGTGGCGCTGGAATCCATTCTCGGCCTGGAACCGAGCGAGGGGAACACGCTGCGTCTGCGGCCCTGCATTCCCGACGACTGGCCGGGCTTCCACTTGCGCTACCGTCCGCCGGACGGGAACGCGGTCTACGAGATCGAGGTGCTGAATCCCGGCGGCGGGGCGCAACGGGTCGCGGCGGTGGAGATCGACGAACGGCCCGGCAGAGTCGAGTACGGCGCCGCCTGCATCCCGCTGTTCCGGGACGGCCACGTCCACCAGGTGACGGTGACGCTGGATCGCTCGTGCGAATCGAAACGGGATTCCAAGTCGAACGATGCTCCGGGTTAGCGAAAATCCGGCAGGCAGGTGACGAACATGCTGCGTTTCATGCGCGACCTGAAGATTCGCGGAAAGCTTCTGGTGGTGGTTCTGCCTCTCGTGCTGCTGCCCGTTCTCAGCGTCGGCCTCATCGTCGGCTACGTCTCCGAGCAGCAGGCCCATCAGGGCATTACCCAGGCCATCAGAGCCGATCTCGAGCACATGACCCAGTTCGCGCTGGATCTGTTGAATGCCCACCATCAGCAGTTCGAGGTGTACCAGGAAGACAAGCGGCGGACCGTCTACCGGGATTTGGCGACTCTGGTCCGGTTTGCCCATAACCTGGTTTCGATTCAGCAAGAACAGTACGCCAAGGGTCAAATCACCCTGGAGGCGGCCCAGCAGGAAGCCAGAAAAGCCTTCAAGAACATCAGCGTGGGCGAAACGGGCTATCTCTATGCCATGACCTCGAAAGGCGACCTGACGATCCACGTCGCCCAGGAAGGCGAAAACATCCTCGACGCTCGGGATGAAAAAGGTCGCTACTTCATTCGGGAGATGTCCGAAAAGGCCGTCGCCGCCAAACCCGGCGAAGTCCTGTACATCGTCTATCCCTGGCGCAATCCGGTCCTGGGAGAAACCCGCCTCCGGAACAAGGTCGTGGCTTACCTGTATTTCCAGCCCTGGGATTGGATCATCGCGGCGGGTGGTTATCTGGAAGAGACCTACGAAGATGTGGCGTTCGAAAAACAGGCTCTTGAGGAACTCAAACGGAATATCCTGGATAAAGCGGTCGGCGCGACCGGCTATATTTACGCCATGACCACGCGCGGGGAACTGACCATCCATCCGTTTCGGGAAGGACAGAACGTTTACGACGAGCAGGATCGGGATGGCCATTACTTCATCCGTGAAATGATCGACCGCAAGAACGGCTGGATTCGCTATCCCTGGCGGAACGAAAACGACTCGGTCACCCGCATGAAAATCGTTCGCTATCAGTATTTCGCGCCATGGGACTGGATCGTCGCCGTAGGCTCCTACGAGAATGAGTTCTACGAACCGGCCAACGAGATCGAGAAGCGCATCTGGTCCAGCATGGGCTTGCTGACTTTCCTGGTGGGCTCGTTCGCGGTCGTACTGGTATTCGTTGCGTCCAAGTTCCTGACCGATCCGATTCAACGCCTGATCGCGGGCGTGCGCGAAGTCAAGCGGGGCCGGCTGGACACCCGACTCGCCGTCACCACCAACGACGAACTGGGCGAACTGGCGGCCGACTTCAACGAAATGACCGAGGCATTGCGCAGGAATAAGGAATTGGAGAGTACCCTCGCCCAACAGAACAAGATGGCTTCTCTCGGCGTCCTGTCCTCGGAAGTGGCGCACGAAATCAACAACCCGCTGGGGGTCATCCTCGGTTACGCCGCCCACCTGGAAAGCAAGATGGATCCGGACGATCCGGGCTTCAAATACATTCAGGAGATCAAGCGCGAAAGCAAGCGGTGCAAAAACATCGTGCAGGACCTGCTGAGCTACGCCCGGGTGCCCAAACCTTCCCTGGAGGAAACCGACCTCAACGCCCTGCTCGACCAGATCGTCGATTTCGCGGCCCATCACACCGATATGGACGCCGTCGACATCGTCACGGCCTTCGATCCCCGGTTACCCCGGATTTGGGTGGATGGCGACCAGATCCGCCAGGTCGCCATGAATCTGACGCTCAACGCGGGCGCCGCGATGCCCGACGGCGGGCGCCTGACGGTCGGTACCCAGCCGGGCGAAGATGGCCGCGTGAAACTGACCTTCGAGGATTCAGGTTCGGGTATTTCCCCGGAAAATCTGGAAAAAATCTTCGAACCCTTTTTCACCACCAAGGCGCGGGGAACCGGTCTCGGCTTGGCCATCACCAGGACCATCGTGGAACAGCACGGCGGCAACATCGCGGTCGCCAGCGAACCGGGTCGGGGCACGACGGTGACCGTGACTCTGCCAATCAAGCGGGAGACGGTCTGATGGCGAACGGGCACCAGCGGATTCTGGTAGTCGACAACGACGAGGCCGTGTGCCGGATGATCGAGATCATCCTCGCGGACCGGGATTACGCCGTCTCGGCTTACACCCACTCGCTCGATGCGATGGCGGCGTTCGCGCCAGGCCGCTACGACCTGGTGATCACCGATATCAAGATGCCCGCGATGAACGGTCTTGAGGTACTGCACCAGATCAAGGAGCAGGATCCGTCGCTGCCGGTCCTGATGATCACGGCGCATGCCACGGTGGACTTGTCGATTCAAGCCCTGCGCAAGGGCGCCTACGACATCCTGACCAAGCCGTTCGAACCGGAGGAATTGCTGTCGCGGGTGCGCAACGCCCTGCGGCAAACCGAACTGATCGAGGAAAATCGCGAACTCAAGGAGGAACTGGCAACCTGGCAGGGTTCCATCGTGGGCGATTCTCCGCATCTTCTCGGCGTTCTGGAGACGGCGCGCAAGGTGGCGGCGCGCGACATCCCGGTGCTGATCAGCGGCGAGTCGGGCACCGGCAAGGAACTGGTCGCTCGCGAGATCCGCGATCACTCGCGGCGCAAGGAGGGCAAGTTCGTCGCCATCAATTGCGGCGCCATCCCCGAGGCGCTGCTGGAAAGCGAACTGTTTGGCCATCGCAAGGGGGCGTTCACTGGAGCCGATCGCGATCACAAGGGCCTGATCGAAACCGCCGACGGCGGCACGCTGTTTCTCGACGAGGTGGGCACGCTTCCGCTGAACGTACAGAAAACCCTGTTGCGTTTCCTGCAGGAGCAGGAATTTTACCGCGTCGGGGATACCAGCCCGATCAAAGTGAACGTACGGGTGCTGTCGGCCACCAATCTCGACCTGCAGGCCGCCGTGCAGAGTGGCGTCTTCCGCGAGGATCTGTACTACCGTCTCAACGTGGTCCATCTGCGCCTTCCGCCGCTGCGCAGCCGCCGCTCCGACATCCCCCTGCTGGTCGCTCATTTCGTCAAGGAACAGAACAAGTATTTTGGCACCCACGTCAAAGGCTTTACCCGCGGGGCGATGGAAGCCTTGGTACGCCACGAATGGCCCGGCAACATCCGCCAGCTCCGCAACGTGGTTCAGGCCGCCATGGCCATCGACAGCAGCGACTATATCGGGCTTGAGGTTCTGGCTCAGCTCATCCAGTTGCCGAGCCAGGATGCCGCGCCCGCCCGGGATATCGGCGAGCTGGACTACGCCGCGGCGCTGGCTCGCTTTGAAACCGAGTATCTGAGCCGGCTTCTCGAAACCAGCGGTGGCAATATCGAGGACGTCGCGCGTCATGCCGGCATGAACGCCGCCACGGTTTACCGCAAGATAAAAAAATACGGGTTGCGCTAGACTCGGAGAAGCCCGATCACCGAGCACCACGGATGGTTTTTGCATTTCCGCAAACCGTCCCCCGCAAGACCGCAAATGCTCGCCAATCCTCTCTTATCAATACCAACTCGTTAAAACTCGTAGCTTTTTTTATTGCCCTTGGCGCGCTCGGACGACCGCATACTCCCGAGATCTCTTCCGGTTTGCATTCCTGCAAGTTCCCTTTCTGCTCCAGTCTTTTCCCCATATCTCCCAAGTAATTAAAAAATAAATATTTTTTTATTATCGCGCTCGGTCGAATCCGCTGGCACAGGGCTTGCTCCTTGTCTGGCGCAAGCGAAATAACAGGGATTGGAGCGAACATGAATTGCCAGCGGGTTTGTCCCTATTACGGGCAGAGCATGAACCACTGCGACGTGGGAGCTGGCTACATTTCGCCCTATCATGTGGAAATTATCGTCCGGCATTGCACCTCTCACTACGAGGACTGTGCCAAGTATCAGGAATTGAGCGAGCATCGCCTCGATGAAAACAAGGATAAATCCGCCCAACCTTTTGCCGCGAGTCATCGCTTTGCCTGTATGCCCAGTGGTGGATTGCTGTTTCCGCTGCAATTCGACCGCGAAGTCATTACGGTCTTGAATCATGAGATACGCACACCACTGACCAGTATTCGCTCGTTTACCGAGATTCTGCTCAGTTATCCCATTGATGATAGCGATGCTCGGCGGCGGTTTCTTCAGATCATCCACGAAGAGACGGTACGCCTTGCCCAAGCCATCGATAAACTGTTCGGCAAAGCGAATTCCAAGGCCACGGCGCCAGCTTCGATAAAACCGGGCAGAGATCATCATCCCATGCCTGATCCAACGGCTCACATTGAAACGAGTACACCATAGGAGGTCGAACCATGGCTATTTCTCCCAAGAACAAAGGCTGGTCCGTCGTATTGGCGGGAACCGGCATCAATTTGGCATTGGGTGTTTTGTATACGTGGAGTATTTTCAAGGGGGCGATCAGCGAATCGGTCAAGAAGGGCGGAGAAGGAGCGTTCCAGTGGGATTTAGCCTCCATCAATGACCCCTATGCGGTTTGTTGTTTGATGTTCGCCTTTTCGATGATTCTGGCCGGCAAATGCCAGGATCGCATGGGGCCACGCTTCACCGCCATGATCGGCGGCCTGCTGGTTGGCGCCGGGTTCTTCGTGCTGTCCACGACCACTAACTACTGGATGTGGGTGCTGGGATTTGGCGTTCTGGTCGGCATGGGATTGGGATTTGGCTATTCCTCCGCCACGCCGCCGGCCTTGAAATGGTTCCCGCCGGCCAAGACGGGGCTGATTGCCGGCATCGTGGTATCGGGATTCGGTCTGGCCCCCGTGTATATCGCGCCGCTGGCCACCTATCTGATGAAGACGAGCGGATTGCAGGGGACCATGCTGTTCTTCGCGGTGGCGTTCGCTCTCGTGGTCGGTCTGTTCTCCCTGTTGCTCGCCAATCCTCCGGCCGGCTACCTGTTCGGTGGCACCGCCGCCAAGGCGCAAGCCGCCAAAACGGCCCCGGCGGCCCAGGTCAAGGATTTTGTCCCTTCGCAAATGATGAAAACCGGCACCTTCTATCTGCTGTGGACGGTGTTCTTCATCGGCGCCGGCGCCGGCCTGATGGTGATCGGCAGCATCGCCGGCATGGCCAAGCAGAGCATGGGCGAACTGGCTTTCCTGGCCGTCGTCATCCTGGCCGTGGGCAACGCCGCGGGCCGCATCGTCGCCGGTTCCCTGTCGGATCGCATCGGCCGCACCCTCACGCTGTGCCTGATGCTCATGTTCCAGGCGGTGCTGATGTTCACGGCGATTCCAGTGGTCACCGCCCAGCATTCCAGCGCCCTGTTGATCGTCATGATCGCCACCTTCATCGGCTTTAACTACGGGACCAATCTGGCTTTGTTCCCCGCCATCACCAAGGATTACTGGGGTCTGAAGAACTTCGGCGCCAACTATGGAATGCTGATGACGGCTTGGGGTCTCGGTGGTTTCGTGTTGGGGCGCGCCTCCGAGATGATGCAGGCCGCGACCGGTGGTTTTGCCCTGTCGTTCGGCGTCGCGGGCATCCTGCTGTCAGTGGCGGCGGTGATGATGATGCTCAACGATTTGTTCCACGGCATGGTGCAAGCGAAGGTCAAGGCAGAATTGGCGCGGCGGGCCGAGGAAGCCGCTCAAGCCGCTGCCCTGCAACCGGCGCTGGAGCAGGTCGCCTGACGATTTGTTCTCTACCCTCCTTCTCACCGCGCAAGGCCCCGTAACGGGGCCTTTTCGTTGCCGCAAGAATTGCCGGCCATCAGGGAGCACATGCGTTCCGGTCATTGGCGACGCACGCGGCCCGGGGCCATCGCGCCATGGGGCAACTGGGGTTGCCATGAAAGTAGCGACTTTCATCGTTCGGGGTGTCGTTCCAACGACATGATTGTTAGGGTGCCCAAGAGGAGGCGCAATCGATAGTCATCATCGAGCGCGACCCGAAATTCTGGAAGACGCTGACGGCGAAACGCTGGCAACTGCTCAAGGTCCTGACCGGCGC
>JAVMKJ010000173.1:4099-13435 GCA_031732855.1 Candidatus Competibacter sp. | reverse complement strand
AGCGGGGGAGGGCGGGCGTTCGCGCCGAACCCCCGGCGTAATCCAATCGCGTTAGGGCCTGTCCAAAAATAACTGCAACAACTTTTGCATCAGTAGCAAAAGAAGTGATTTTTGCTGACTATGGCTGACGATCATGACTTGTTTCACTTGTTTTTGGACAGGCCCTTAGCGGTTGCCGGCGTCGTCTCTCTCATACGGCTGGAAGCGGCGCCGGTCGGCGTGATAGACCAGAAATTCGCGGTCGTCGCCGCGCACCACCCCCAGCAGCAAATCCAGCGGCTCCCGGAAATACGGCGAGCCGGACTCGTCGCCAGGGTTGACGATCGGCGTGTCCAGCAGGGCGACCACGACCACCGGCTCGCCGTAACGGGGGAAGCGGCGATTTTTCAGGCCCGGCTTCCACGTCGCCAGCATTCCGGGACGCAGCGCCCGCTCCCGGCCGTTGGTCAGGCGCTCCAGCAGCACGCATAGATGCTGGGCGGCATCCTCGGCGGGTTCGGCGAGCAACTCCTCGCCGCCGTCGTCGAGGTCGAGGTTGTCCAGCAGGGCTTTCACTTGCGGGTCCAGCGTCGATTTGCGGGGCATGGCGATGTCCTTCGGGTGGGGAGGTCGGACGCGGGCGGCGTTTGGCGGTCGCCCGTGATCGGATACAAGCATACTCCGACTTTGCGACCAGTTGCGTCGGATTGATCGCGGGCAACCTACGGCGCGGCTTCGACTCTGGCCGTGGCGCGCGTTCGGGGCCAGCCTTCGGCTATACTCAACTTGAATGACTTGTGGGTGTATGTGGACGGTTAAATTACATCGGAGATTCATTGATGCTGTGGGGGTAATACGACTATGACCGCGCTGAAGCAGTCGTTTTATACACCGGAACAATATCTGACCTTGGAGCGTCAGGCCAGTTATAAAAGCGAGTACGTCAATGGCGGTATTTTTGCGATGGCCGGCGCTAGCAGGGAACACAATCAGATTGCGTTCAATATCGCCGGTGAGTTGCACGGTCAACTGAAAAATCGTCCGTGTCTGGCGTATGTCAACGATATGCGGGTCAAGATCAGCGCGACTGGCTTGTATACCTATCCCGATGCAGTGGCGCTGTGCGGCGAGCCGAATTTCGAGGACGAGCGGATGGATACGCTGCTCAATCCATCCGTCATCATCGAAATTTTATCCCCAAGCACCGAGGCGTATGACCGGGGCGATAAATTTGCCCACTATCGCCGTTTGCCCTCGCTCGTGGAGTATGTGTTAATCGCTCAGGATAAGATCAGGGTCGAGCACTATATCCGGCAGGACCGGCGGTGGGTATTGACGGAGCTGGACAGTCTGGAGGACAGGCTGGGTCTGGTTTCAATCCAATGTGAAATCGCGTTGCGGGACATTTATACCAAGGTGGATTTCTGATCGTTGATGGTTTCGATAATCGCTCGCTTGCGCAACAATAATTTATCCACCATCGGCATCAGTTTGTTGTGCATGTTCCGGCGAATTTTGGTGATCAACCGCAAGCCCCGATCCCAGAGGACCTGAAACAAGCGCTGGGGTGAGAGTGGCTATTCAGCCTCTCACGCATCGTTATTGCCCAGCACCACCCGCCGGTGTTGCTGGGCGAAGTCCAGCAACCGGCGGATCGGCCGAACCGCGCGCGCGCGGATCGCTTCGTCGATCAGGATCTCGTTATCTCCAGTTTCCAGCACCCGCGCCAGATTGCGCAGCCCGTTCATCGCCATCCACGGACAGTGCGCGCAACTGACGCAAGTCGCGCCCTTGCCGGCGATGGGCGCCTCCAGCAGGATTTTGTCCGGCGCCGCCTGCTTCATCTTGTGAAACAGGCCGTTGTCGGTGGCGACGATGAATTTATTCGCCGGCAGTTCCACCACCGCCTTGACCAGCGCCGTGGTCGAGCCCACCAGGTCGGCCTGGGCGATTACATCCAGCGGCGATTCCGGGTGGACCAGCACCATCGCATCGGGATGCTCGGCGCGCAGTTGTTGCAGCCCGTCCGCCTTGAATGCCTCGTGCACCACGCAGGCTCCGTTCCACAACAGCATGTCGGCGCCGGTTTCCCGCTGCACGTAGGCGCCCAGATGCCGGTCCGGCGCCCAGATCAGCTTCTCGCCTTTCTCCGCCAGATGGCGCACCAGTTCCAGGGCGATGCCCGAGGTCACCACCCAGTCGGAGCGGGCCTTCACCGCCGCGCTGGTGTTGGCGTAGACCACCACCGCGCGGTCGGGATACCGGTCGCAGAAGGCGGCGAATTCATCGGCCGGACAACCGAGATCCAGCGAGCATTCCGCATGCAGGTCCGGCATCAGCACCCGTTTCTCGGGGTTGAGGATCTTGGCGGTCTCACCCATGAACCGCACCCCCGCCACCACCAGGGTGCCGGACGCGCACTCGGTGCCGAAGCGGGCCATGTCCAGCGAATCCGACACGTAGCCGCCGGTGGCCTCGGCCAGTTCCTGCAACTCGGGCGAGGTGTAGTAGTGCGCGACCAGCACGGCGTCCCGTTCCACCAGCAACCGCTCGATCCGCGCGACCAGCGCCGCCTTTTCGGCGGTCTCCAGCATCTCGATCACCGTGGGCGGCACTTGGCCCGGCGCCAGGCGGTGGTCCTTCATGACAAGCTCGGCAGTTGCGCTCATGATTGTTCTCCAGCGACCGTGTCGATCGCGTCGCGAAACCAGTCGTTCGGGGTAGCGGTGTCATTTAGTGTCATTTTGACACTATTTCGGACGAATGGCCAATATTTTACCGGCGGGTGAAGTCGGGCCACGGTGAATTTCAGCTAGAATTCATCCTTCCATCACAATAATCCGAACGAGGAATCGATGATGACGGCCCAGCGGGAGACGGTGGTGCTAGTGCATGGCCTGTATGTACACGGTCTGTGGATGCGGTTGTTAGAGTATTGGCTGGAACAGGCCGGCTATAACACGGTGAATTTTTCCTACCCGTCCATCACCCGCTCGCCGGCGGAAAACGCCGAGGATTTGCACGCGACCCTGGAACGCCTGGACGCGCCGGTCGTGCATTTCCTGGCCCACAGCATGGGCGGGCTGGTGGTGCGGCATCTGTTCCACCATTACCCGCGCCAGCGGCCGGGTCGAGTGGTGACGCTGGGCACGCCCCATCAGGGCAGCTACGCCGCCCGGATCATGCACGGGAGCGGGCTCGGGGTCTTCGTGGGCCGTGGCCTGGAAGACGGACTGCTGGGCGACGGGCCGGCTTGGACCGCGCTGAATCACCTCGGCTCGATCGCCGGCACCCTGAATATCGGAGTGGGATTGCTGTTCCCCGGCATGCCGGCGCCGGCCGACGGCATGATCGCCGTGGTCGAGACCCAGTTGCCGGGCATGGCCGACCACATCTGCCTGCCGGTTTCGCACATGCAGATGCTGGTGGATCCGACGGCGGTCACGCAGGCCTGCGCGTTCTTCGCCACCGGCCGCTTCCGTCATCCATCGCGCCATGCGTAGCGGGAAGGCAAGGTGATAAACTGATTTTTTCATGCACCCCACGGTACGACAGGCAAGAGGTTTCGCATGGCTGGACATAGCAAATGGGCGAACATTCAACACCGGAAGAACGCCCAGGACGCCAAACGCGGCAAACTGTTCACCCGGCTGATCCGCGAAATCACGGTCGCGGCCCGCATGAGCGGCGGCGACCCCGGCGCCAATCCCCGGTTACGGCTGGCCATGGACAAGGCGCTCACCGCCAATATGCCCAGGGACACCATCGACCGGGCCATCAAGCGCGGCACCGGGGCGCTGGAAGGGGTGGAGTACGAGGAAATCCGCTACGAGGGCTACGGTCCGGGCGGGGTGGCGGTGATGGTGGACGCCGTGACCGACAATCGCAACCGTACCGTGGCGGAGGTGCGCCACGCCTTCGCCAAATGCGGCGGCAATCTCGGCACCAGCGGTTCTGTGGCTTTCCAGTTCGCCGAGCGGGGCGTGTTGAGCTATCCGACGGGCAGCGATGAAGACCGGATCATGGAGGTGGCCATCGAAGCCGGCGCCGACGACGTGGTGACCAACGACGACGGCTCGGTCGACGTGCTGGCCGATCCGGCGGCGTTCCAGACGGTCAGGGAGGCGATGACCGCCGCCGGCTTGGCGCCGGAAGAAGCCGAAGTGACCCTGCGCGCTCATTCCCATACATCCCTGGGCTTCGAGGATGCCCAGAAGATGGTCAAGCTGCTGGACCTGCTGGAGGATCTGGACGATACCCAGAACGTCTACTCCAACGCCGACATCTCCGCCGACATCCTGGCCAAACTCTGAGCGTGACGACGATCCGACTGATGGGCATCGATCCTGGCTCGCGGATCACCGGCTACGGGATCGTCGATGTGGACGGGCCGCGCAGCCGGCATGTCGCCAGCGGCTGCATTCAGACCGCCAGCGACCGGCCGTTGCCGGAACGGTTGAAGACCATTTTTGAAGGAGTGACCGGCGTGATTCGGGACTACCAGCCGGCGGAAGTGGCGGCCGAGCAGGTGTTCATGCATCGCAATCCCGATTCGGCGCTCAAGCTGGGGCAGGCCCGCGGCGCGGCGCTGTGCGCGGTGGTCATGGCCGGACTGCCGGTCAGCGAGTACGCGCCGCGCGCCATCAAGCAGGCGGTGGTCGGCGGCGGCGCGGCCGATAAAACCCAGGTTCAGCGCATGGTGGCCCTGCTGCTGAACCTGCCGGAACTGCCGCGGACCGATGCGGCCGATGCCCTGGCGGTGGCGATCTGTCACGGTCACACCCGGCAGACCCTGCGCCGGTTGGGAACGGCCGCCGTGGTGGCCGGGAGGCGGCGATGATCGGCCGCCTGCGCGGGCTGCTGGCCTGGAAGCAGCCACCGTATCTGATGATCGACGCCCACGGCGTCGGCTACGAACTGGAGGCTTCGCTGACGACCTTCCAGTCGCTGCCGGAAGTGGGCGCGGAGGTGACGTTGCACACCCATCTGGCGGTGCGCGAGGACGCCCACACCCTGTACGGTTTCGCCAGCACCGCCGAGCGCGGCCTGTTCCGCAACCTGATCCGGGTGACCGGCATCGGCCCGCGGCTGGCTCTGCTGATCCTGTCCGGGATGAGCGTGGAGTTGTTCGGCCGCTGCGTGCGCGAGGGCGATGCGGCATCGCTGACCCGGATGCCGGGCATCGGCAAGAAAACCGCCGAGCGCCTGATCGTCGAGATGCGCGACCGCATCGGCGAACTGGGCCTGCATCCGGCGGCGGTGATGCTGCCGGGCGGCCGGACCGCGCCGCCGGACGCAACCCCGGCCGACGATGCCGTCAGCGCCCTGGTGGCGTTGGGCTACAAGCTGCCCGAGGCTTCGCGCATGGTGCAATCCCTGGAAACCGACGGTCTGAACAGCGAGGCCATCATCCGACTGGCGTTGCAGGCCAGCGTGCGCCGTTAGCCGCCCCGCGAATCGCCCGAGAACCTGCCCGTGCAACCACTTAAAACTTAAAGCTTAAAACTCTATCATGACCCCACCCGACCGCCTGATCTCTCCGGCCGCCAGCGGCGATGACGCCACGCTGGACCGGGCCGTGCGACCTCGGCGGCTGGCGGAATACATCGGCCAGCAGGCCATGCGCGAGCAGATGGAGATCTTCATCCACGCCGCCCGCGCCCGGGGCGAGGCGCTGGATCACGTGCTCCTGTTCGGACCACCGGGGCTGGGCAAGACCACGCTGGCCCACATCGTCGCCGCCGAGATGGGCGTCGGCCTGCGTCAGACTTCGGGGCCGGTGCTGGAGCGGGCCGGCGACGTCGCCGCCCTGCTGACCAATCTGGAACCGCGCGACGTGCTGTTCATCGACGAGATTCACCGCCTGAGCCCGGTGGTGGAGGAAGTGCTATACCCGGCGATGGAGGATTACCAGATCGACATCCTGATCGGCGAGGGGCCGGCGGCGCGCTCGATCAAGCTGGATCTGCCGCCGTTCACCCTGGTCGGCGCCACCACCCGGGCCGGATTGCTGACCTCGCCGCTGCGGGACCGTTTCGGCATCGTTCACCGGCTGGAGTTCTATACCCCGGAGGAGTTGACCGAGATCGTGGCCCGCTCGGCGCGGATTCTCGGCGTCGAGACCGATTATCCCGCCGGCGCGGCGGAAATCGGCCGGCGCTCGCGCGGCACGCCCCGCATCGCCAACCGGCTGCTGCGGCGGGTGCGCGATTTTGCCCAGGTGCGGGCGGGCGGGCGGATCACCGTCGAGGTGGCGGGGCAGGGGCTCGATCTGCTCAAGGTGGACGAGCGCGGTTTCGACGAGCAGGACCGCCGGCTGCTGTGGCTGATGATCGACAAATTCGGCGGCGGGCCGGTGGGGCTGGATACGTTGGCGGCGGCGCTCGGCGAGGAACGGGGCACCATCGAGGACGTGCTGGAACCGTATCTGATCCAGCAGGGTTTCCTGATGCGCACTCCGCGCGGGCGAGTGGCCACCGCGCACGCGTACCGCCATTTCGGGCTGGCGGTCGTCCAGCCGGCGGCTGGCGGCGATCTGTTCGCGGCCGCGCCCTGAGGAGTTAGGGCTTGATCGGGCGCGGGGGGGCTGCGGGAGCGGGCTCTTTGGGAGGGTTCCGAGGGCTGGCTTCGGAGGGTGGCGACAGCTTTTCCAGAGCGATCTCGTATTCGTCCACGGTGAGCGTGCCGTCGTTGTCGCCGTCGGCGGCGTTAAAATCCAGCCCTTCGACGCTGGCGGCTTCGTCGGCGCTGATCAGGCCGTCGCCGTCGGTGTCGACCTCCTCGAAGGTCAGCGGCGGCGCGGCGATGGCGGAAAGGGTGGCCAGCAGCAGGACCGGCAGAACGAACGCGCGCATGGGGGATGCCTCCACTGTTGGGTTCCTCCCCTCGCCCTCTGGGAGAGGGGTTGGGGCTGAGGGTTTTTCGACCGGAATTCTAACGGAAGATCAAATCCGCGGCTTGTTTTGTCTGGATTCGGGAACGGTTTGGCCCCGCCGGATTCTCCGGCGGTAGATGAGGGAGAGAGCAGGGTGACCCATGATTTGTCGTTCTGGAGCCTGATCGCCAACGCCAGCCTGATCGTGCAACTGATCATGCTGGCGCTGGTGCTGATTTCGCTGGGCTCGTGGTGGGTGATCGTCAAGAAACACCTGGTGCTGAATTCCGCGAAGCGGGCGACCGAAAAGTTCGAGGACGATTTTTGGTCCGGGATCGATCTGGCCTCGCTGTATGCGCGCATCAACCGCCAGAAGGAGGCGGTCTGGGGAATGGAGGCGATCTTTCTGGCGGGGTTTCAGGAATTCCTGCGGTTGCGCGCCCAGCCGACCGTCGACCCCGAGTCGGTGGTCAGCGGCGCGCAGCGGGCGATGCGGGCCGCCGGTTCGCGCGAACTGGACGATTTGGAGATGTATCTGTCGCTGCTGGCGACCACCGGTTCCACCAGCCCGTATATCGGTCTGTTCGGCACGGTCTGGGGCATCATGAACGCCTTCCGGGCGTTGGGGCTGGTGCAGCAGGCCACGCTGGCGCAGGTGGCGCCGGGTATTGCCGAGGCGTTGATCGCGACCGCGATGGGTCTGTTCGCCGCCATCCCGGCGGTGATTTTCTACAACCGCTACGCGCACGAAGTGGATCGGCTGGCCAACCGTTACGAGACGTTCATGGAGGAGTTCTCCAACATTCTCCAGCGCCAGTCCTACAACCTGCGCAAGAGCTACGCCGAGGCCGCCCGCGCCCCGGCCTCCCAGGGATAGTCGCCCATGGCCCGGCGCAGTTCGCACGGCCGCCTGAAGGCGGAAATCAACATCGTCCCGTACATCGACGTGATGCTGGTGCTGCTGGTGATCTTCATGGTCACCGCGCCGCTGCTCAACCAGGGCGTCGAGGTGGACCTGCCCAAGGCGCCGGCCGAAGCGCTGGACACCCACCAGCAGGAAGCCGAGGTGCTGGTGCTGTCGGTGCGGAGGGATGGGAGCTGTCATTTGAACGTCGGCTCGGAACGGGCGCAGTCAGTGGATTGCAAGACCCTGGAGCCGCGACGCGCCGACGCTGGGGAGCGCCTGGGCCGGAAGCCGCAACCACCGGTGCTGGTTCGCGCGGACCGGGAAGTGCGATACGAGCAGGTGATTCAGGCAATGACCGCCCTCAAGGATGCGGGCGCCGACAAGGTTGGTTTGTCCACGGCGCCTCCGGACGAACCGCCGGTTCGGCGGTAGCCACGACTGATGCAACCGGGACGGGGAGGGAAATATCAGGATCTGGTGGCGACGGTCGTCACGGTTGCCGTGCATGTCCTGGTCGGCGTGTTCCTGCTGCTCAATTTGAATTTTACCGGAGCGCCGCATTCCGAACGGGCCGAAGTCGAGGCGATCCCGGCCCGGGTGGTGGACGAGGTCGCGATCCGGGAACAACAACAAAGGCTGGCTGCGGAAGAACGACGCCGGCAGCGTGAGGAAACCGAGCGGCTGGCGCGGCTGGCGCAGGCGGAGCGCGAGGCCGAAGAGCGGCGCCAGGCGGAAATCCGTCGCCAAAAGGAGGAGGAGGCTCGCCGCGAGGCCGCCGAAGAGGCCAAACGCGAAGCCGCCGAGGAAGCGAAACGCGAAGCGGCAGAAGCAGCGAAACGAAAAGCCGCCGAGGAGGCCAAGCGACAGGCGGCGGCGGAAGAGGCGCGGAAAGCCGCCGAGGAAGCGAAGCGCGAAGCGGCGGAAGCAGCGAAACGGGAGGCCGCCGAGGAGGCCAAGCGGCAGGCGGCGGCGGAAGCCAAGCGCAAGGCCGCCGAGGAAGCGAAACGCGAAGCGGCGGAAGCAGCGAGACGGGAGGCCGCCGAGGAGGCCAAGCGCCAGGCGGCGGAAGAGGCCAAGCGCGAAGCCGCCGAGGAAGCGAAACGCAAGGCGATGGTGGAAGCCAGGCGCAAGGCCGCCGAGGAAGCGAAACGCGAAGCCGCCGAGGAAGCGAAACGCGAAGCGGCGGAAGAGGCGAAGCGCGAGGCCGCCGAGGAAGCCAAGCGGCAGGCGGCGGAAGCAGCGAAACGAAAAGCCGCCGAGGAAGCCAAGCGGCAAGCGGCGGTGGAAGAGGCGCGGAAAGCCGCCGAGGAAGCCAAGCGACAGGCGGCGGCGGAAGCCAAGCGCAAGGCTGCCGAGGAAGCGAAGCGCGAAGCGGCGGAAGCAGCGAAACGGGAGGCCGCCGAGGAAGCCAAGCGGCAAGCGGCGGTGGAAGAGGCGCGGAAAGCCGCCGAGGAAGCCAAACGGAAAGCCGAGGCCGAAGCCGAGGCCAAGCGCAAGGCCGAAGAAGCCCGGAAAGCCGAGGAGGCGCGGAAAGCCGCCGAGGAAGCCAAACGGAAAGCCGAGGCCGAAGCCGAGG
>JAVMKJ010000173.1:0-3999 GCA_031732855.1 Candidatus Competibacter sp. | reverse complement strand
CCAAGCGCAAGGCGGATGAGGCTCGCAAATTGGCTGCGGAACTGGCGGCTCGTGAGGCGCGCGAACAATTCATCAAGGAGGCCGTGGCCCGTCATGCCGCCATTATCAGGCAGCGAGTGGAACGTAACTGGTCTTTGCCCCCAGGCAGCAGTGCCAACCAGTCATGCACCTTGCGTATTGCCATGACTCCGTCGGGCGCGGTAACGGATGTCCAGATCGTGCAAGGTAGCGGCGATATCGCTTTCGACAATTCCGCCGTTGCCGCGGTACAAAAAGCGTCGCCGCTGCCGGTGCCCCCGGATCCCGACGTGCTGGCCAAGTTTCGTACATTCAATTTCCGTTTCAAACCAGGAGGTTAAAAATTGAATTCCTCAATCAGACTGCTATGGTTGCTCGTGCTGCTGTTGGGTAGTGGCCTGACCCATGCCCAGCTGACGATCGACATCACCAAGGGCGTCGAAGGCGGCGGCATTCCCATCGCCATCGCGCCCTTCGGTGGTGGCGCGCCCGAGGATGTCGCCGGCATCGTCGCCTCGGATCTGAAGCGGACCGGCAAGTTCGCGCCGCAGTCCCCGGAATTCCGCGCCGACTATTCCGTCACCGGCCAAGTTAGTCCGGGTGGTTCCCGCGGCTATATCGTGCGGTTCCAGTTGAGCGGCGCCCAGGGCGGCCAGTTGCTGAATTTGTCCTTCGACGTGCCCGCCAATCAGTTGCGGCCGGTGGCCCACCGCATCAGCGACCTGATCTACGAAAAACTCACCGGCGAGAAGGGGCTGGCCGGCACCCGCATCGCCTACGTCGCGGGCGGTGGCGGTACCTGGTATCTGGTGGTCGCCGACGCCGACGGCCAGAATCCCCAGGTCATTCTGCGTTCCGGCCAGCCGATCATGTCGCCGGCCTGGTCGCCGGACGGTTCCCGGCTGGCCTACGTGTCCTTCGAAGGCCGCCGGCCGCAGATCGTCGTCCAGGAAGTCTACAGTGGCGCCCGCCGCGTGGTTTCCGCCGCCCCTGGCATCAACGGCGCTCCGTCCTGGTCGCCGGACGGCCGCCGGCTGGCGTTCACGCTGTCCAAGGATGGCAACCCGGAAATTTACGCCCTCGATCTGGGAAGCCAGAATCCGGTCCGCCTGACCAGCGGCGGCGCCATCGACACCGAGCCGGTCTGGCTGCCGGACGGCAGCATCGTATTCACCTCGGACCGGGGTGGCTCGCCGCAGTTGTACCGTATCGGCGCCGGCGGCGGCGCGGCGCAGCGGCTGACCTTCGAGGGCGACTACAATGCCCGTCCCGCCGCTTCGCCGGACGGCCGCTACATCGCCTTCATGCATCGCCGCGGCGGCCGGTTTTATATTGCCGTGCTGGACATGCAAACCCGCCAGTTCCGGGTCCTGACCTCCGGCGGGCAGGACGAGTCGCCCAGCTTCGCGCCGAACGGCAAGATGATCGTTTACTCCAATGGCCAGCGACTGGAGACCATATCCGTGGATGGCAGCGTCAGGCAGGACTTTGCCTTGCGCGGCAACGGGCGCGATCCGGTCTGGGCGCCTTATGGCCGCTGATTTCGACTTTTGACACAAGCTGAGGGGAATATCGTCATGAAAAACCTTATCCGAACCCTGATTGCCGCCGCCGCGCTCGCGCTGCTGGCCAGTTGCGCCTCCACCGGTGAGAACACCGGCGAGGAACAGACTCAACAGGACGCGACGGCCCAGCCGGGAATCACGGCCCAACCGGGACAGGATGCCTACAGCTATGCCTACGGGCAGGCGCCGGGCGGCTATGATGTTGAGGCCGGCGGCGGGCGGGCCGGCGGTCAGCCCGGCCGTCCCGGTCAGGCGGTGGCGGGGGGTGGCAACGCGGTTTCGGCGGATCGCATCGTGTACTTCGATTTCGACAGCTTTGAAATCCGCCCCGAGAGCCGGACGATCATCGAGTCGAACGCTCGTACCCTGACGGGAAATCGGCGGATCGTCACCCAATTGGAGGGGCATACCGACGATCGCGGCAGCCGTGAATACAACATTGCCCTGGGCGAACGCCGCGCCAATGCCGTGCGGCAGGTCATGATTGCCCTGGGTGTTTCGCCCCAGCAAATCCGGGTGGTCAGCTACGGCGAGGAACGGCCGGCGGCCAACGGTCAGGACGAGCAGAGCTACGCGCTGAACCGGCGCGTGGAAATCGTCTACTGACGGCTGGATCACCATGCCCAGCACGGGGTGTTCCTGCTTGTTAATGGTCTTGCTGGGCGGCTTGGCGCTGCCCGGCATCAGCCATGCCCAGCGTCCCCTGGATAGCGGACTGACCCTGGAACTGCTTCAGCGCATCGAGCAGTTGGAATCGGAGGTCCGGCATATCCGCGGGGAACTGGAAATCCAGCGCCATCAGGTCGAGATGCTCCAGCAGGAACGGGTGATGGCGGGGTATCCAGCGCAACCGCCAGCCGCGACCGCTCCCGCCGCCGAACCTGGGGTGACGGAGCGACCTCCGGCTGGAACGTATCGCCAGCCGGCGCCGATGCAACCGCCCGCGGTTTCCGCCGCGCCGCCGGCGACCACCGGGCGGGCGACACCGGTACAACCGGCCACGCCCGGAACGGAACAGGGGGATTTCGACGTCGCCCTGGGCGAGTTCCGCGAGGGTCGCTACCCGCGGGCGGCCGCCGATTTTCAACGGTTCCTGAACGCCTATCCCAACGGCGGCCTGGCGGGTGACGCGCAGTATTGGCTGGGTGAATCCCATTACGTGAGCCGGGATTACGACGCCGCCAAGGAAGCGTTCATCAACCTGGGACTGCGCTATCCCCAAAGCGCGCGGTTGCCGGACGCGCTGCTGAAGCTGGGCTACATCTACGGGGAACTGGGCGACACCGCACGGGCGCGCGAAGTGCTCCAGAAGCTGGTGCAGGTCTATCCGAACACCCAGGCGGCCAGCCTCGCCGAGCGGAGATTGCAGTCGTTGCGCTAACTCCCCAGGCGAGACTTGTGATTTCGGCGGATTGTTGTAACATTGACAACCCTTTCGGGGCCGTTAGCTCAGTCGGTAGAGCAGCAGACTTTTAATCTGTTGGTCGTGCGTTCGAATCGCACACGGCCCACCAAAGAAAACAGGGGTTAGGTCATCGCCTAACCCCTTCATCTTTTACCCGTTGTTCACTGTTTGTCCGCTGGCGAAAAACGCACCGGTGATTGTCGACGACAAGCGGATAGCCGCGCCTCCGTTCTTGGCCATGCCCGGTATTTGTTTGTCCGATCCGGGACGTTGTCGCCAGGATGGATATCAGTCGCTTGATTTCCAAAAGACGGTATTACCCGCGACCAGTGTTTGCGCTGGCTGGAGTATCGAGAGCCAACCTCATGACCAACAGCCCCAGCAATTTTCCCGCCGATTTGCCGGCCGACGAACTGTATTTCCCATATTTCCGCGTCTTTCCCGAGGTTGCCTGCGCCTCGCTGGCCCGGTACCTGGAAGCCGCCGCCCAGAACGCCAGCGATGCTCGTTACATCCTGGGCGGCGCCGTCCAGATCCTTGAGGAATCCCGCGTCCTCGACCAAACCGGCACCGGCGCCAGTTCCGAGTTGCGCATCCGGCTCGAAATCATGCGCCGGCAATTGGAGGTCATCGTCGGCACCGCCCGGAGGCTGGCGGATGAAATGAGGTGAACCGTGGGAGAGGGAGCTTGCGATGCCCGGCGGGCGGATTACGGGAGTCCTGCGGAAAGTTGGCCGCTCGCGGTCTGTTGCCAAACAAAGCCGTAGACTCTTTTTGCCGCTTCTGTCTTATCTTGCTCGGAAAACGGCGGGCTGGGCAGCAGTGGATACAAGTGATCCAGGATGAACACCTCGACCTCGGCCTGGGTTTGCGCCTTCCGGGTCCATTGATCGAGCGGGGCGATCAGCTTGCGCAGCGCCGCCAGCAAATCGCGGCTGGCTTCCTTGAGGCGTTCGCGCTCGGTGAGTTTCTTGTAGATCGCTTCAAGGTTGTCGTGCCGCTCGGCGTAGA
>JAVMKJ010000172.1:0-13437 GCA_031732855.1 Candidatus Competibacter sp. | reverse complement strand
CCACTTTTTAATAGATTGAAAATAATCAAAAAATTATTTGGGAACATCTCTAATGTTTTCCCGGTTGACGGCGGGTTTATCCCGAGCTTTGCTGGTGCGGCCTTGACGTTCGTAGGGGCTGCCGTTCGGAGGTCGTGGCGTTCGTACCCGGCAAGCGTCGGAAGGGCGGCGGTGCGCATCGGGGATTATCCTGGTGGAATGCTCAGTCCGGCGAGGGGCAAGGCTGGCCGGCCGTCATCACCGCCTCCACGGCGGGCAGCAGGTCCGTGGCGATGGCGCGCTTCAGCACGAACCCGTCGGCCCCGACCGCCATCACCGCACGCCGCACGCTCGGTTCGTCATGCACGCTGAAGACGATGAGCTTCATTTCCGGGCAGCGTTCGTGCACCCGGTGCAGCCAGAGCAGGCTGCCGTCGCGCGCCAGCGAAAGGTCCACCACCACCAGGTCTGGCTGCAACCGCTCGGCGCTTTCCTCCAGCGAGGGAAGATCAGCCACCATGGTCACCGTCTCGAACCGGGTTCCGAGCAGGCCACGCACGCCTTCGGTGACGCCGGGGTGGCGATCGGCAAGCAGCACGCAACTGACGGTCTTCTGGGTCAATGGAGTAGGCCCCGCATTTCGCGCCGCCGGCCTGCTGGATGTCCCAAGACCGTACGGCATGAGACAGAGCCTAACCTGAATGGGCGGGGTTGTGACCTCGTAAAATTACCAGATATCGTCTCGTAAGATTACGAGTTCTCCACTGGTAAAATTAAGGCAAAACCCGGGCCACTCGCGAGGTGCGGGCGTGACAAGGGGGAGGGGCGGGTGACCCACGCATTGCCGCCGCTGCCGTGGCTTGCGGGGTTAAATCGTCGCGATGCCGTGTTTCAAGGCAAAGTGAACCAGTTCGGCGCTGGTATTCAGGCCGAGCACATCCATCATCTGGTATTTGTGGAATTCGACGGTGCGGGCCGAGATCGCCAGGGCGGCGCCGATTTGCTTGGCTGACTGGCCTTCGGCCAACAGGCGCAGGACTTCCCGTTGCCGGGACGTGAGGGCGGCCACGGGATCGCGCGCGTTGCCCGGATCGGCGTTCAGGGATTGCACCACCTCGCCCGCCAGTACCGGGGTCAGATAGGTCTTCCCCTCCAGCGCGGCGCGAATGGCGGCAATGAGTTCGGCGGGAGCCGAATGCTTGAGCACGTAGCCCAGGGCGCCGGCCTCGAGCGCCCGGCGGGCATAGACCACGTCCTGGTGCATGGTCAGAAACACGACCTTTATCCCCGGGCTGTCCTTCCGCAGTGACGCCAGGGCATCGATGCCATTGAGTTGCGGCATGGTGATGTCGGCCACGATGACGTCGGGTCGCAGCGTCCGGGTGGCTTCGATCAGGGCGCGACCGTCATCGACCATACCCACTACCTCAAATTCGGTCGCAAGCAGACTTCTCAAGCCTTCGGCCACCAGGCGATGGTCGTCGGCCAGCAGGACGCACGGACGCCGCAAACCGCTCATTCGGGTTCTCCCGTCAACGGCACCCAGGCCACGATCGTGGTGCCGTGGCCGGGCGCACTTTCCACATCAAGCTCGCCACCGAGCAAACGGACGCGTTCCCGCATGCTCGCCAGTCCGAGACTCGGCCGATTCCGCTGGCGCGCGGGATCGAAACCGCAGCCGTCGTCCTGGACCGCCAACTGCATCCCGCCGTCCAGGCCGCGCAGCGAAACCGTCACCGTGCGGGCGTTGGCGTGGCGGGCGGCATTCCGCAGCGCTTCCTGCGCGACGCGGAACAGGCAGAGCGCGGTTTGGCGCGGCAACGGCTCCGGGAGGTTTTGCCACTTCACCTCCACCGGAACGGATTCCCGCAAGCCGAACCGCTCGCCTTCCGCCCGCAACGCTTCGACCAGGCCGAGGTCGTCGAGGATCGATGGATGCAGCCGGTAGGACAGGGCGTGAACGTCCTCGCTCAAGCGCGCCAACCCTTCCCGTACCTCGCGCGCCGTCTCGGCCGCGGAGGCTTCCGCGGTCCCTTGCTCGATGCGTCCCGCCGTGATGGCGAGGAAAGCCAGACGCTGCGTCACGTCATCGTGCAACTCGCGCGCGAGCCGGCTACGTGCTTCCTCGTGGGCGTTGATCAACCGTCGACTCAAGTCATGCGCCGCCACCTCCGCCCGTCGCTGGCGGACCCGACTGATGAGCAGCCCGGTGATCAGCGCCGTCTGCAGGAGACAGAACAAGAGAACGGCGACGATCCGTACCTGATATTGCTCCCAGACGGTCGGCTGCCGGAACTGGATGATACTGCCGGCCGGCAGGCGCGCCTCGCTGATGCCCCAGCGCTGGAGTTCGCGCCAGTCATAGACGGGAGCCGCCGCCTCCAGAATCAGCGGCGGGATGCTCTCCGGCCGTTCGCCGCGCAGGATGCTGATCGCGGCGCGGGCGCTCCGCGCGCCAACTTCGGCATCCTGATACAGTCGACCGCCGATCGCCCCCGAGCCGAACTGGCTGGCGAAATACCCGAAGAGGGGGGTATTCGCCACCGCGTGCAGGGCTTTCAGCGCCGCTTCGCTATCGTAGGGCACTCCCTCGGCGTCCATGATGAACATCCCGAACAGGATGAAGGAATGCGGCGGCAGCGCCCTGACTTGTTCCTTGATTTGATCGAGTGACAGGTCATTCAGCCAGGTGAAGTCAACCCGCTGGGCGAACGCCTGAAACTCGCGGCGGGTCTCGCCCGCCCAAAATTTCTCCAGCGGCGAATCACCGAGCACCACCACGATGTGAGTCGTGTCGGGCTGGAGCCGCAGGATGTCTTCGATCATCCCTGGAAGATTGACTTTCTGGGTCACGAGGGTGGCGTTGGTCCGCAGAGCCTCCGGGGGGAGCAGGCGTGGCTCGACGCCCACGAACAGGATCGGGGAGTCGGGGAACAGGCGTTCCCGGTATTGCGCCGCGAATTTCGCGGCGGGTGCCCCGACGGACACGACCAAGTCCAGAGGGTAGCCCTCAAAACTGCTTTTGAGGAAGGCTACTAAAGCACCTTCCCGCTCCGACAAGGCGAAGCGCGCCGCCTCGAGGGGCATCTCGTGGATATCCACCGGCTCCCCGAATTCCCGCGCCAGCGTAGTCCGGAATACCGAAACGCCGGCGTTGAAAGGCGCCACGTCCCGACCAAACGAGTCCAGGATGAGGACCCGTTTGGGGAGGGCGGCCGAAGCGCCGGACATGGCCAGCGTCAGCAGCAGCGCGACCAACCCAACGCCAAGCCATCGCATCGCGAACAGCTCCATCGGCGCCCGCAACAGCAGGCCATGCCGGCGCACGGTGGCGCGAAGATCCTCGACGGCAACGGTCAGACCGATGGAGAGGATCGTTAGCACCAGACGACGGTGATGAGGTTGGAGAGCATGGAAATGACTCAAGACGACCTGCCCTCGGGCGAGGCTTCATTCAGAATGATGGGTGGTTATATCCATACCGAGAGCGCTGCCCGCCAATATCATTGGGTGGGACTCACAATAATTAATCGAGTTGATCTCATCTCCTGATGAAATTCACTATCGGTCATTATGGTACCCAGATTGCTGGGCTTACCGGGATCCACATATATTACAGGTACCCCCTTAGGCGGATAGGAAATATCGGTGACTGGATTTGAGCGTTCCTCCCGTGTCCCATTTGGACTGATAGTAATATAACACCAGCCGCTGGGTTTACATTCATTTACTTTAGTGACTGACGTCGCTAATGGAGTGGTTTCCGGCACTATCGTGGTGACCGGTATAGGTCCGGGAACTGTGGAAGCTGATGATTTATTGGGTGGGTACGAACTGGGAGCGCCAGGAGGCGGTCCATAACCGGGAGGTGGTCCATAACTGGGAGGTGGTCCATAATTGGGAGGTGGTTCAGAATATCCGGGTGGTGGGGCAGTATCACTGGGAGCCGAGCCAGAATTACTTAAACCCATATCAGCATATCCGGGATAGGCTTCAATACCAGACCGGTATGCTGCCCTGGCATCCCGATAACCTAATTCGCTTGCTAGTGCATTGACGGTTGCCAGTGTGCAAATAGCCAATAAAACAGATTTAATGTTCATGACTTTCGAACCTCGAATGGGTGACTTTGGTTACATTTTTTCACACCCCCCACCCAACCCTTCCCCACAAGGGGGGAGGAAGCCTGGCGGTTACCCTCCCGCAACGGTGAAGGGACCGAACGGTTACCGCCCACTATTTCCTGGAATCCTTGGGCGGTTTGTCCGCGAACGGTATTTCGCCGTCCCGTTGATAGCGTTTCCGGGCGCTGGGCCGAAAGACATACGCCACCACGATCAGAAAAAGGAGAGGCACTCCAATAAACCAGCCGTATTGCTGGAGAAACGACCAGATCGTATCCATCATTGCTCCTTAATTAAGGAATGGCCCGATATCCTGATTAGTGAAGTTTCAACACCGCGGGCGCGATCGAATGGACGATCACGTTGGTTAAACCCGTGACGACGAACTGCATGCCGATCGAGGCCACCAGCAAACCCAAGATGCGGGTGAGGATGTTCAGGCCGACGTCGCCCAGCAGCCGTCGCAGCACCCGGCCCGACAGCAGAATCACGAACGTCAACAGGGCAATGGCGACGGTCACTCCGATCAGACCCAGCGACAGGGTCGGACTGTGGGCCGCTTTGGCCTCACTGGCGTAGAGGATCAGATTGGCGATGACGCCCGGCCCGACCAGCAGGGGCATGGCGAACGGCACGACGATCCGCCGATAAATTGACTTCGCCTCGCTGAGAGCGTTCGTCTCGGCCTCGACCGCCAGATTCTGCCCCGCTTTCCCGGAATCGCCGGTGACGATGTGGATGCCGATCAGCAACAGCAGGATGCCGCCGGCCATGCGAAAGGAGTCCAGCGTGATGCCGAAAAAGTTGAGGATGTCCGTACCGGTCAGCAGAAACAGCAGCATCAACCCCAGCACGGTCAGCGACACGAACAGCGCCAGCCAGCGCTGAGCGCTCTGGCTCAGGCCGTCGGTATAGCCGATAAAAACCGGCAGCATCCCCAGGGGATTGAGCAGCGCGAACAAGGTGGCGGCGAAGGTACTCAGAATGGTGGTTTCCGGCATGACATTAGTCCTCGCTGGTTCGTGTCGTAAGGTCGGATGGCGGCGCGTGGCCGGCGCCGTGCGCCAACCGCGCTTCCCTACATCTTCTTCTCCAATTTCTTGATCTCCGCTTTCACTTTTTGCCAGAAGGAAGCCTTGGGCGCCTTCTGGCATTCCTCGGCCACGAACGGAATCACCGATTCGATACCGTCCACGTCGAGCACCGCCGCTTCCGGCTTGCCGCCCTTGGCGTAGGCGGCGGCCCAGTAGACGGCCTTCGGCTGGAAGGTTTCATCGCAGTTGTTCACCCCCCTGGCTGCGGCAGGGGTGCGAGGGGGCTGCCGGCGCGCCGGTCGGCGATGGCTGCGGCAATGTAAGGCCAGGGCGAGTGGCCGCGTTGCCGGCCCCGCGCCTCCTTCAGATCGGCCAGCAGCCGCACCGACAGCCCACACAACGCCTCCGGCTCCAAGGACCGGAGGTAGGCGTCGTCGATCTGGCGCAGGCTGTGATCGCTCGGGTGCATGGAAGCAGTAAACTCAGCTTGTTAACAAGGTTCTGGGTTCCCATCCTGCCCCGTCAAATTCAGGGAAGTCAAGGGGGGAGCGAACGGCTGCGCGGGCTTTACCGGCTGGCTGATGAGCGACGGCTGGTGAGCCTACCGGAGTTTCGAGCGGCGGCTGCGCTGCTGGACGCACCTGCTGCGCAAGGCCCAGGGGTTAATCGACAGCTACGGCCGGGACCCGGGCCTTTGGCCATCAGGTCCTGAACGTGTTCAAGACTCTGATGGCGGCGATCTACGCCGCTCGGGAAGGCCCCCCCGGTGGACCGTCGGGCCGGCCGCCCATTGGCTCCTCTGCGGGTCCCCGCTACCCTAGGGGAGTGAACGGGTACTCGACGACTATTATATTTGTTATTTACGTCTCAAGTTCGTCGCTTGTACGACGAGAAACAGTTGAATGGCCGACAATACGTGATCGTCACCCAGTTATTGGAAGCCGATGGGCCTTTACCACCGACGAAAATACGGCGAGCGCCTTGGTACCAGACCTTATAAGCGAAGTGCCTGAAAACATGGTGCCCCGGAGAGGAATTGAACCTCTGACCTCACCCTTAGGAGGGGTGCGCTCTATCCAACTGAGCTACCGGGGCCAAATCGGGCGGGAGTTTAGAGGAAAGCCAAGCTACCCGTGGCCGGGTTTATTGGTGTGCGGCAAATCAAGGATAGCCGATGAGGATTCCACCGGACAAGCGGAATCCCGGCTCCCGACGATCCGCCGAAACGTCAGGTTGATCCGGGGACCCACCGGCTCGCGGGTTTTGGGGACATGGTGCCGCCAGCAGTGCTGGGCCGGGCCGCCCAGCACCAGCACGTCGCCATCCTCCAGCAGCCATTCGAACCGCAGGCGCCGTTTCCGGTGCTCCATCAGAAAGCGGCGCGCGGCGCCGAAACTGACCGAGGCGATCACCGGATTACGGCCCAGTTCCGGCTCGTCGTCGCTGTGCCAGCCCATGCTGTCCCGGCCATCGCGATACCGGTTGAGCAATACGCTGTTGAATCGAACCCCGGCCAGCGATTCCACCCGTTCCCGCAGGCATTGCAGCGTCGGAGTCCACGGCGCCGGTTCCAGCCGCAACCCGGAGTAGGCATAAACGGCGCCGGGATCGCCGTACCAGGCGCTCAGCCGGGGCGAGGCGATCCGGCGGCCGTACAGGATGATGATCGGCTGTTGCCAGGGTGTTTCCCGGTCCAGCGCGGCGAACAGCCGGGCGCGGTCCGCCGGCGCGAACGCCCGTCGATACAGCACGCCCTCCCCATCCGGCAGTTCCAGCCGCTCGCCGGCGGCCGGTTCGGCCACGACCGAGATCGCCGGGGAACCGGACTCGCTCACGCGGGCTTCCCGGCGCGTCGTTCCAGCGGTGGCCAGTCCAGCAGGAACTCGCGCCGGCTGGCGTCGGCCCAGGTCGTCTCGACCATGCGCGCCCGACCGCATTCGTCCACCAGCAACACGGTGGAGGAACGGGTACCGTAGCCCGGCGCGTCGATGAAGATCGGCGATAACCAGCGTTCCCATTCCAGCGGAACGCCGGTACGGGGCAGTTCGGGATCGGGAGCGACCGCGCGGTCCGCCAACAGTCGCAGCAAATCGTCCGGCGTCGGGTCGGGCCGCTGGTCCAACGCACGGCGCAGCATCGCCAGGCCCCGCCTCAGCTTGGGCCAAGGCGTGTCCAGCACATGGTTGCTCAGGCCATACCACCCCGGCGACAGAGACTGAGGCGAGCCGGCATGATTGGAGTAATAGTGCAGGCCGGTCTCGTCGCCCAGCAGCAGGTTGAACCCGTTGTAGCGGCCGGTCCGGGGCAGCAGGCCCTCGAGATAGGTTCCCGCCGGCTGGGAGCCTTGCAGGAAATCGCCGACCAACCGGCCCCGGGACGGCGCATCCGGCCGCATTTGGCCGGGGTCGCGATAGTTGGTGATAGCGGCGAAGCGGCCGGTACGGGTGACGCCCATCCAGGTGCCGCCCTGCCTGAGATCGCGGCCGGCCAATACCTGCGGGGCATCGTCCCAGAACGCCAGCGGCGCGGTGGGACGGTCGTGAAATTCGTCGCGATTGGCCGCGACCAGCAACTCGTAGCCGGGATGACAGCGGTAGGCGATCAGAATCAGGCACATGGCGGGGAATCAACCGGCAGGGCCGGAAGCGCGGAGCCGGCGGTCACGCTTCCCGGTCGTAGAGTTCGAGAATGCCCAGGGCCATCGCCATCTGGATGAGTTCCGACAGCGTATCGGCTTGCATCTTCTGCATGACCTTGGCCCGGTGTACCTCCACGGTTTTACGACTCAGGTTCAGCACCTCGGCGATTTCCCGGTTGGACAAACCTTCCGCGACCCGGCCCAGCACGTCCTGCTCGCGCGGAGTCAGCGTATCGAACCGGCGCCGGAGATCCAGCCGCCACGCCCGGGCACGTCGCCGCGCCCGGTCCTCGGCGATGGCGTTATGAACGCAATCCAGCAGCAACTGATCGTTGAACGGCTTTTCGATGAAGTCCATCGCGCCCCGCTTCATGGCGGCGACCGCCGTCGCCACATCGCCATGACCGGTCATGGCGATGACCGGCAAATCGATGTTGCGTTTTTCCAGGCATTGCCGCGCGCTCAGGTCGTCGGGCCCGGATATCCGGATATCCAGCAACAGGCAACCGGGCCGATCCGGCTGGTAGGCGGCCAGGAACGCTTCGAGATCGGTGAAGGCGCGGGCGCGCAAACCCACCGACTCCAGCAGCCACTGGAGGGCATCGCGCGGCGTGGGATCGTCGTCTACGATATAGATGAGCGGCGGGGCATCCCGCTCGGTCGTGGCATCGTAATCCTGATGCTGCCCGGTCGCACGGCCCAGCAGGCTACGAACGTCGCCCGTCGGTCGTTGGCGCAATCCTTCGGCCGTTCGTCTTTCCGCCCGCGCGAGAGTAAACTGCGTTGAACTCCCCAAGTCTGCAACTCCTCCGCGGCCTATTCCAGCAGCGGCTCCGGGGGCCCACCCCGGCAAGCCGTTCGCGTACGACCGTTACCAGCAGCACCCTGTTTGGTCGTATTGGGATTATTACTTCAGTATAAACAAGGAAACATTTCCCCGTCGAGGCAAGGCGCACAATTTTTTGCTATCCGAAAAACCGTGAATTCGAGGAGAACCATCGCCATGACCGCCCCCCTTCATTCCGACGACGTCCTGGTGCTGCGCCAGGACGAAGCCGGTGTCGCCACGCTGACGCTCAACCGCCCGAAGCAGTACAACGCGCTGTCGCAAGCCATGCTGGGCGCGCTGCAGGTGGAACTGGACGCCGTCGCCGCCGACCGAACGGTCCGGGTGGTGGTGATCGCCGGCGGCGGACCGGCCTTCTGCGCCGGCCACGACCTCAAGGAAATGCGCGCCCATACCGATCCGGCCTTCCATCAGGCGCTGTTCGCCCAGTGCGGGCGGGTGATGCTGACCATCAACCGCCTGCCGCAGCCGGTGATCGCCCGGGTGCACGGCATCGCCACCGCCGCCGGCTGCCAGTTGGTCGCCGCCTGCGATCTGGCGGTTGCGTCGGACAATGCCCGGTTTGCGGTTTCCGGGATCAACGTCGGGCTGTTCTGTTCCACCCCCGGCGTGGCCCTGAGCCGCAACCTGGGTCGCAAGCAAGCGCTGGAAATGCTGTTGACCGGCGAGTTCATCGATGCGGAGACCGCCCAGCGTCACGGTTTGATCAACCGGGTGGCGCCGTTGGATCGACTGGACGCCGAGATCGGGCGACTGGCCGACGCCATCTGCAGCAAATCCCCCCTGGCAATCCGAACGGGCAAGGACTTGTTCTATCGGCAACTGGGGCTGCCCCTGGAAGAGGCCTACGCCCGCGCCAGCGAAGCCATGGCCTGCAACATGAACAGCGAAGACGCCCGGGAAGGCATCGACGCCTTCATCGCCAAACGCAAGCCGGAATGGAAAGGCCGCTGAAACCGGTCTGCCGGCTTGATATTCCGCACAACAAAACCAAGCACACCTGGAGGATTTCCCGCATGAGCGCCAATCTCAACCCCTACGACATGGGCCTGGACCAGAACGCCGCCAATTTCGTGCCGCTGACGCCGTTGACCTTCCTCGAACGGGCCGCCGCCGTCTATCCCGACCGCACCGCCGTGGTGCACGGATCGGTCCGGCGCAGTTGGGCGGAAACCTACGCGCGCTGCCGGCGGCTGGCCTCGGCGTTGCGCCAGCGCGGCATCGGCCTGGGGGACACGGTGGCGGCGATGCTGCCGAACATTCCGGAAATGTTCGAAGTTCACTTCGGCGTGCCGATGACCGGAGCGGTGCTGAACACCCTCAACATCCGGCTGGACGCCGAAACCATCGCGTTCATGCTCGAGCACGGCGAAGCCAAGATCCTGTTCACCGACCGGGAGTTCTCCGACACCATCGGCAAGGCGCTGCGGCTGGTGCCGGCGCCGAAACGCCCGCTGGTGATCGACGTCGACGATCCGGAGTTTGTCGGCGGGGAAAAGCTGGGACAACTGGATTACGAGACCCTGCTGGCGGCGGGCGATCCGGAATTCGCCTGGCAAAATCCCGCCGACGAATGGCAGGCCATCACCCTCAATTACACCTCCGGCACCACCGGCAACCCCAAGGGCGTGGTCTACCACCATCGCGGCGCCTATCTGAACGCGGTCTGCAACGCCATGGTGTGGAACATGGGCCTGCATCCGGTCTATCTGTGGACCCTGCCGATGTTCCACTGCAATGGCTGGTGCTTCCCATGGACCCTCGCGGCGGCCGTCGGCACCAATATCTGCCTGCGCCAGGTTCGCGCCGACCTGGTCTTCGATCTGATCAGGCAAGAGAAGGTCAACCATTTCTGCGGGGCGCCGATCGTGCTGAACCTGCTCAAGAACGCCCCGGACGCGATGAAGGCCGGCATCGACCACCCGGTCAAGGTGATGACCGCCGGGGCGGCCCCCCCGGCGGCGGTGATCGAGGGCATGGAGCGGATGAATTTCGAGGTGACCCACGTCTACGGCCTGACCGAGACCTACGGCCCGGCGGTGGTGTGTGCCTGGCACGACCGCTGGAACGAGCTGAGCCTGCCGGAGCGGGCCGCGCTCAAGTCCCGCCAGGGCGTGCGCTACCCCATGCTGGAAGGGCTGATAGTGGCCAACGCCCAGACCCTGGAGCCGGTGCCGAAGGACGGCGAGACCATCGGCGAAATCTTCATGCGCGGCAACAATGTCATGAAGGGCTATCTGAAAAACCCCGGCGCCAGCGAGGAAGCCTTCGAGGGCGGCTGGTTCCACACCGGCGACCTGGCGGTCTGGCACGAGGACGGCTACATCGACATCAAGGACCGCTCCAAGGACATCATCATTTCCGGCGGCGAGAACATCTCCACCATCGAGGTCGAGGACGTGCTGTACCGGCATCCGGCGATCCTGGAAGTGGCGGTGGTGGCGCGGCCCGACGAGAAGTGGGGCGAAACGCCCTGCGCCTTCGTGACCCTCAAGCCGGGGGCGGAAGACACCACCGAGGAAGACATCATCGAGTTCTGCCGCGCGCAACTCGCGCGGTTCAAGGTACCCAAGACCGTGGTGTTCGGTCCGCTGCCCAAGACTTCGACCGGCAAGATGCAGAAGTTCATCCTGCGCGAGCGGGCCAAAGCGCTCTGAAAGGCTCGACGCCGTGACGGGCCGTCAAGGTTCCGCCATTTCGGCCCATGGCCTCCTTCCCCCGCCGGGGAGGAGGTTTTTTACTGGAACATGCGGGGCGTGCGGACCCGGGCGATACAAACCATCACGCGATCCGGTCAACTGACCGGCCCCTCGATCATTTCCTCCACCTCGTAGCCCACGATGTTCCGCTCGGCGCTGCTGAACTCCACGCCGATCAGCGTGATAGGCTGTCCGGGCGTCCGATACTTTTCGGCATAGCGCCGATCCTTGATCTGCTGCAAGGCCCGCCCCTCGGGCACGAGTTCCACGACTTTAAATTCGAATAGATAAATGCGTCCCTCGAACCGCACCGTCATGTCGATTCGCCCCTGATTCGTCGCGTCTTCCAGGATGATGTCCAACCCCAGCGCGGCGAAATAGCTGTAAAACACGCTGGCGTAATAGCCTTCGTACCGGGCAATCGGGTTGTTGTCATACCATTGGTGCGGGATGCTGGCGAAAAACGCCTGGAACAGGTCCTTGAGTCCGGGCAGGTCATGGCGCTGAAGCAAGCGATACAAGGTTTTCCGATTCTGTATTTCCGCTTGCGGATTCGCAGTCCACGCCCGCAACAAACTGCCATAGGTACTTTGATAGACCTCGTGGTTGGGGAAGCGCAACTGATAGAACGCATTACCGCCCAAGTCTTCCTCGCGGGCGATGGTCAGATAACCGGTTTGAAAGAGCAGCGCCACGGTCGGAATATCGTCCACATCAAAGGTGGCCAGCAATTCGGCGTCCGATTCCAATTGCCCCAAGGTGGGCAGCCAAGTTTTACGCTCGGTCAACACGTTAATCAGGAAGGAGGGCGTGCCGGTTTCAAACCACCAGGGACGGAACCGGCGTTTGGCGAAGAGCAGCAACAGATCGAAGGGATTGTAAACGGCCTCGCCCAGCCAGTTATAACCGTTATACCAGCGGCGAATTTCCTCTCGGTCGAGATCTTCCAACTCGGGGGCAAACACGATGTCCACATCCTGGTCGGTATAACCGCAAACCGCCGAGTAGTCGGCATCCAGGGTGATGTCATTCAGATTATTCAAGCCGGAAAACAGGCTGACCTTGCTGAATTTGGAAACGCCGGTCAGAAACACCAGACGCAGGTAAGCGTCGGCATCCTTGATGACCGAATACAGATTTCTCAATCCCTCGCGCATCGCCAGGGCGGTATCGCGATCGGTGAGATTGTCCAGGATCGGTTTGTCGTATTCATCGACCAGCACCACCACGCGCTGACCGGTTTGCTCGCAGGCGCCCCGAATGAGTTGGCCGAACCGTCCGGGCAGGCTGTGATGGGTGCAGGTCACCTGCAACCGCCGTTGCTGGTCCTCCAGGATTTCCGAAATCCTTTCGTCCAGTTGCGCCCGGCTTTGCAGGACGCCCCCGGCAAAACTGATCGAGATGACCGGATAGCGAACGGTCCAGTCCCAGCGGTCATGAACGAACAGCCCCTGGAACAATGACTCGTTGCCTTCGAACAGTTCCTTCAGCGTGTCCAGAAACAGACTCTTGCCGAAGCGGCGTGGACGCGAGAGGAAATAGTACTTACCGCTTTCAATCAGGCGATGAGCGAACGGGGTTTTGTCCACATAGTAATAGCCCTCGCCGACGATCTGGGCGAAGGTCTGGATGCCGATCGGCAGTTTGCGACGACTAATTGGCATCGGTCAGGCTCCGGGGTAGAGGTATGTCATATTACCCTCTTTATTACCCTCGTTTAGCAATAGTTCGGACAGTGCTGACAATCACAATCAATCAGGTTAGCCTCCATAGGAGGCATTAAATCAAACCCAGAGGCTGGCCTGAGTTTGATAAAAATAACTTGCTGATTTTGCTTGATCTGCTGCCGATGTTCGAAGCGCTGATTTTGCAAGAAGTTTCATACGTCATCCGTCACGAGGCTGAAAACCAAAACTGTCCGAACCATTGCGTTGTCAAAACAATGAGGTCATTCAGCGCCGGCACGCCAAACTGCCAAGCTTCTTGGTCCCCCATGGCAATGTTGTCCATCATACAAGCTCACAGGTAGTTGGCAAATTTGCTGCCCGGAGGCGTCAAACGAAAAATCCCTCCCCCTGTCGGGAAAGGGATTGATTTGAAACCGCTTCACGTTCGC